>JASLBX010000474.1 GCA_030146385.1 Jiangellaceae bacterium
ATCCCCGAGTGGAACCACCTGGTCTGGCGGGACGACTGGCGAGTGGCGGCCGAGCGACTGCACGCCACCAACAACTTCCCTGAGTTCACCGGACGGCTGTGCCCGGCGCCCTGCGAGGCCGCGTGCGTGCTGGCGGTGAACAGCGACGCCGTGACGATCAAGAACGTCGAGGTGGCGATCATCGACCGGGCGTTCGAGGAGGGCTGGGTCCGGCCACAGCCTCCCGAGCGGCTGACGGAGAAGACGGTGGCCGTCGTCGGCTCGGGTCCGGCCGGTCTGGCCGCGGCCCAGCAGCTGACTAGGGCGGGCCACAGCGTCGTACTGTACGAGCGTGCCGACCGGGCCGGCGGGCTGCTGCGGTACGGCATCCCGGAGTTCAAGATGGAGAAGCGCCACCTGGACCGCCGGCTGGAGCAGATGCGTGCCGAGGGGACGATCTTCCGGACGGGTGTGGACGTCGGCGGCGACATCACGGGCCAGCAGCTGCGGAAGCGGTACGACGCGGTGGTGCTCGCGGTGGGCGCGACGGCGTGGCGCGACCTGCCGATTCCGGGCCGCGAACTCCCCGGCGTGCACCAGGCGATGGAGTACCTGCCGCAGGCCAACCGGGCCGTGCTGGGTGAACAGGTGCCCGATCAGATCACGGCGGCCGGCAAGCATGTCGTGATCATCGGCGGCGGTGACACCGGGGCGGACTGCCTCGGGACGGCGCACCGGCAGGGCGCGGCGTCTGTGACGCAGTTGGAGATCATGCCGGAGCCGCCGGGGTCCCGGCACGAGTCGACGCCATGGCCGACCTGGCCGCTGATGCTGCGGACGTCGGCCGCCCACGAGGAGGGCGGCGAGCGGGTCTACTCGGTCTCGACGCAGGAGTTCTTGAGCGACGAGGACGGCAAGCTGCGGGCGCTGCGGTTGGTGGAGGTGAGGCGCGGTGCCGACGGCCGGTTCGAGCCGGTGCCGGCCACCGAGCGCGAGCTGCCTGCCCAACTGGTGCTGCTCGCCATGGGCTTCGTGGGGCCGGAGCGGTCGGCGCTGGTAGAACAGCTCGAGGTGGAGCTCGACGTGCGCGGCAACATCGCGCGGGACGGCTCGTACGAGACCTCCGTCCCTGGCGTGTTCGTCGCCGGTGACGCGGGACGGGGGCAGTCTCTGATCGTGTGGGCTATCGCCGAAGGGCGGGCCTGCGCGGCAGCTGTCGACCGCTTCCTAACCGGGTCCGACCGCCTGCCGTCCCCGGTGGCCCCGACCGACCGCCCCCTGACAGTTTGATCTTCCTCACGCCGCGACTGGTGGGCGGGCCCAAGGTCGTTCTGTTAACGCTGTGTTCCGGTCGGAGGTCTACACTGAATGAACGTGCGAAGAGCGAAGATTGTGTGCACCCTTGGTCCGGCCACGGACTCGGCCGAGCGGCTGCGCGAGCTGGTCGAAGCCGGCATGGATGTCGCCCGGTTCAACCTAAGTCACGGTAGCCACGAAGAACATGAGCAGAGGTACCGCCGGGTGAGGGCGGCCGCAGCTCTCGCTGGCCGCAATGTCGGCGTGCTCGTCGACTTGCAAGGCCCGAAGATCCGGTTGGGCAAGTTCGACCAGGCCCCGGTCCATCTCGAGCCTGGTGAGAAATTCACCATCACCACCGACGACATCACCGGCGACGCCACGCGAAGCTCGACGACGCACACCGGCCTCACCGGTGACGTGCACCCGGGTGACCGCGTTCTGATTGACGACGGGCGCCTCTCGCTGCGGGTCGAGGAGGTCCAGGGAAGCAACGTGGTGACCCGCGTGCTCGAAGGCGGTCCGGTCTCCGATCACAAGGGCATCAACCTGCCAGGCGCATCCGTCAGCGTGCCGGCGATGTCCGACAAGGACGTCGAGGACCTGCGGTGGGCTCTCCGCACGGGTGCCGACATGATCGCTCTGTCGTTCGTCCGGTCGGCCGAAGACATCGTCGAAGTTCACAAGATCATGGACTCGGAAGGGGTCCGCCTGCCGGTCATCGCCAAGGTCGAGAAGCCGCAGGCGGTCGAGAACCTGGACGAGATCGTAGATGCGTTCGACGGCATCATGGTGGCTCGCGGTGACCTCGGCGTCGAGCTGCCACTTTGGGACGTTCCTCTCGTCCAGAAGCAGGCCGTGATGCTGGCTCGCCGGCGGGCGAAGCCGGTCATTGTCGCGACCCAGATGCTCGAGTCCATGATCGGGAATCCCCGGCCAACCCGAGCCGAGGCGTCGGACGTCGCAAACGCAATCCTCGATGGTGCAGACGCCGTGATGCTCTCGGGTGAGACGAGCGTGGGCGCGCACCCGATCGAGGCCGTCCAGATGATGGCGCGGATCGTCGAGACGGTCGAACACAACGCGATCGACCGAATCCCGCCGCTGGGAACCAAGCCGCGGACCAAGGGCGGCGCGATCACTCGGGCGGCCGCGGATGTCGCCGACGTCCTAAGCGCCAAGTACCTGGTCGCGTTCAGCCAGACCGGCGACTCGGCGCGGCGCATGTCGCGGCTGCGATCGCACATCCCGCTGCTGGCCTTCACTCCACTGGAGTCCACCCGCAACCAGTTGGCCCTGAGCTGGGGCATCGAGGCGTTCCTGGTGCAGGAAGTGAGCCACACCGACGCGATGGTGCTACAGGTCGACCGCATGCTGCTGGAGATGTCGCGGTGCCGGCGAGGCGACCTGGTGGTCATCGTGGCCGGCTCGCCACCCGGCATCCCCGGCTCGACCAACGCCATGCGGATCCACCAGATCGGCGACGCCGTCGGACAGGTCGCGCCAGGCTATCGCTGAGCGGTCTGCTCGGCGCGGCCGGCGCGGTACGTGTAGCCGGCGAGCAGGTCACCCCACCAGAGGCCGATGACGGCGGCCACTGCGCTTCCCGTCTGTACGTCCGTCCAGCCACGGTGCTCGATGGTGACGCGCGTCCCCTCGCCGTCCGGTTCGAAGGTGATCTCGACCTCGGTGTGCTCGGCCGGCGCCCAGACCGGGCCTAGCCAAGCGAGGACGAGTCGGCTGCCGGGCTCCCAGGCGAGGACCCGGCCTAGCTCAGTCGAGCCCTCATCGGACACCTCGACCAGGCGGTCGTCCTCGAACCGGACGATGGACGCCGCCGGTGCTGACCGGTGACGGGACGCTCGGCGCCACCACGCGTCGATCTCGCTCGTGAACAGGGTGAAGGCGGTATCGGGCGAGGTGCGGACGACGGTGCTCACCCGGACGCAGTTGGTTGTCATCGGCTCTCCACGTGATCCTTGAAGGCTTCGAGTTGGCCGGTCCAGAACGCGGTGACGTCGTCCAGCCAGTCGTTGAGGCTGATGAGCGGCTCCGGCCGTAGTGAGTAGACGCGGACGCGGGCGTCGTCGGCGTGCGAGTGCTCTTGAACCAATCCGCTACGACGCAGTAGTCGCAGGTGGCGGCTCATCGCGGGCGGGGTCAGGCCGATCGCCGTGGCCAGCGCTCCGGCCGATCGCGGGCTCTCGGCCAATAGGTCGACGACACGCCGCCGGTGTGGTTCTGCGAGGGCGGCCAGAGTGCCGTCCAGGTCGGCGGACGTGGTCACTGCTCTACGCGCTCGATGGGAGTGGCGAAGATCCACCGGTGCCCCTCCGGATCGATTGCGCGGTACGTCCGCTGGCCGTAATCCTGGTCGGCCGGCTCGTCCAGGACGATGGCACCCGCTGCGCGAGCCTGCCGCCAGTGCGCATCGACGTCCGGGACGGAGCAATTCAGCTGGCAGTGGACCGCGCCGAGCTCATTCGGCGTCGCCAGGCCGCCGTCACGCCAGACGCTCGCCAGCATGACGATGTTGTCGTTGAGCTCGACCTCTGCGTGGCCGATGGTGCCGTCGTCGCCTTCCATGCGCCACTGCTCCTTGAAGCCGAAGGCGCGGCACAGGAAGTCGATCGCTCCCGGAGCGTCCTCGTAGGCGAGCATCGGGACGATTTCCTGGGTCATAGGCCCTCCAGACATGGGCAACTTTCTCCACAGGGTCAAATATTAACGTAGGGGTTAAGCATCTGTCCAGGCCCAGGAATCGTGGTGACTTGGGTGCGGACGTCGCGATCAGAGTGAGGCTTCGCGAGGCGCCCCGGCGATGTCAGAGCCAGCCGATACGTTCGGCGCCGAGGTGATGATCAAATGGTGCCCGAGGCGGGATTCGAACCCGCACGTCCCGAAGGACAATGGCTTTTGAGGCCATCGCGTCGACCAGTTGCGCCACTCGGGCTAGTTTGTCCGATTCTGACACCATCGAACCAGCAAGGGGAAGGGTAGCGCGGATGCGTTCGCCTGAGGAAGTTGGCCGAGTGCTGCGCCTCGCTGCTGAGGGACGAATCGCTAGGCTTTCCCCGTGAACGACACCGCTGCCGCCCGAGCCCCCCGTGTGCTCGTTGCCGAGGACGAGTCCCTGATCCGCATGGATCTGATCGAGATGCTGCGTGAGGAGGGCTACGACGTCGTCGGAGAAGCTGGTGACGGAGCCGCGGCGGTGGAGCAGGCCGAGCAGCTGAAGCCGGATCTGGTGGTCATGGACGTCAAGATGCCGGTCCTCGACGGCATCTCGGCGGCGAAGAAGATCGTCGAGAAGCGGATCGCACCGGTGCTGATCCTCACCGCCTTCTCTCAGCGCGATCTCGTTGAACGGGCCCGTGAGGCCGGCGCGATGGCGTACCTGGTCAAGCCGTTCAACAAGGGCGACCTGGTTCCGGCCATCGAGATGGCGCTGTCGCGGCACGAAGAGATCACGCAGCTCGAGCAGGAGGTCGCCGACCTCACCGAGCGGCTTGAGACCCGCAAGGTGGTCGACCGCGC
>JASLBX010000539.1 GCA_030146385.1 Jiangellaceae bacterium
CTTGGGTTCTGATGCTGGGCAGGGTGTCGATGCCGCGGTTGCGTAGCCGGTAGCTGGCACCCTTCAACGTGAGTACGTCGGCGTGGTGGACGACGCGGTCGATCATCGCGGCCGCGACGGCTTGGTCACCGAACACGCCGCCCCAGCCGCTGAATGGGGGGTTTCAGTGCGCGCGTCGGAGGGCTGTCATCGCCGGCGTGAGATAGCCGTCCATGTGGGTAGTTGCTGCGAGTTCCAGCAGCGCTCGCCCGCTTGCCGCTGCCCGGTCTTCCTGGCCTCGGCTGGTGCTCAACTCGATATCGGTGGCCAGGATCGCTCCCTGCATTCCGACATACACGTCGGTTTCGCGCCCGACGCGTCGGCGAGCTTCGTCGACCCAGGTGAGCGCTGCTTCGGTGTCCCCGGCTACCGCAGCTTGCAGGGCGAGGGCCCGAGCCGTGGCGCTCTCCCAGCAAGGGTCGGCCAGCTGACAACTCAGCGTGAACTCCTGGTGGAGATCGAGCATCCGTTTGCCGCCGCCTGCGGCGAGCTCCGCTTCAGCCAGGGCTGCCGTCGGCCATGGGCGGAACGAGATCCATCCTGAGGAGGAGACCAGTTGGAGGCATTCGCGCAGCCACGTCGCGGCCGGGCGGTGGTGCCCGGCGCGGACCTGCGCCCAGCCGCCGAGGCCAAGGGCCCATGCGATCCTGCGCGGGTTCGCCGCGCTGCGTGCCAGGTCGAGGGCGATCCCCCATTCGTCGAGTCCCTCGTCGATCCGGCCCCAGTCGGTGAGGTTGAACGCGCGGACGGAACGGATGGCCGCGAGCAGGTCTGTGTCCCCTTCGACCAACGCCTCGGCCGCGGCCAGGTGATGCTCCGCATCCGGACGTCGGCCGGCCAGGGCGTCGACGTACCCAAGCTCTCGAAGTGCTGCGGCAGCGGTTGGCCCGTCGCCGATGGAAGCGGCCACGGTCGCTGCCTTCTCCAAGAGCAGTGCACCCTCGTCGTCATGGCTGCGGACCGCGTGCACCAGTGCCGTGCCGAGCTCACGAAGACAGCGGCCGAGCACCTGGTCGTCACCCGACTTCTCGGCGACGTGGGCAGCCTGACGCAAGGTCTCGAGGCCGGAGTCAACGGCGGCCGCGGCAAGGGCGGCCTGTCCCGCCTCGAGGAGCGACAGTGCCCTGCTGCGCGATGGTACGCCGGGCGGCGCGGCCGCGATGTGTGCGCGCGCCGCGCTGCGCAGCGCCGGGGACGGGGACGTCCCGAGTTCGGCCCCGAAACGTTCCTCCACCTCATCCACGGCTGCAGCCGCGGCGGCGTACCTTCCCGCAGCGCGCAGACTCGCCACCAGCAGGATCTGCGCTCCCTCGTCGAGCATCTGACGCCGGGCGGCCAGCTCGGCCAGCGCCAACGCACGGTCCGTATGGCCGATCGCGGAGGCGGCCATCACCTCACGGCGCAGGTACCCGTCGATCCGTCCCGCCACCCGCTGGCGCTGGACCAACAGCCATAGGTCGAACTGCGCGCTACAACGAGGCTCGATGCCCTCGAGCAGCCCGCCGATCTCCGACTCGTCGTACCGCCCGGCGAGCAGGTCGAGGAGATCCACCGTGACGTGTCCGGGAAGGTCGACGGCGACGGGGTCGCCGGTGAGGGCGGCCGGAGCGCTGAGGGCTCGGCGGGCGGCTGCCAGGCACCAGCGCAGCGAGCCGAGTGGATCCGCGGTCTCGGGGAACAGTTCGGCGCTCAGCTCGCTGCGAGTCAGGGGGCGGTCGGCGAGCAGGACACGGACCAGCAGCGCCCAGACCTGATGGCCGCGCACCGGGCGGAGGATGTCGCCGTCCTCGATGTGCGGCGGTCCGATGAGCCGTATGCGCACGCGTTCTCCTCCTCTCAACTGTCACGAGCCACCACCAGTCTCCACCTTGACCGTGTAACGAAGCGTAGGACGGCCGACCCCCAACACTGCGATGGCGTCCCACGCACGGTCACTCGCTGTCCGTGGAGGCTTCTCGAAGGCGACCGACCCTCGGACGCCGAGGAGAAGGAGACAACGATGCCCACTTTCATCATCGAGCGCGAGATCCCCGGGGCCAGCACGCTGACCCATCAGGAACTCGCCGACATCACAGCGAACTCCAACGAGGTCGTGGCCGGTCTGGATGTGCCCTACCGCTGGATCACCAGTTACGTGGCCGGGGACAAGATCTACTGCGTACACGAGACCGACGAGGTCGAGACCATCCTGGAGCATGCCCGTTGCGGGGGCTTCCCTGCCGACCTCGTCGCCGAGGTCGCCGAGCAGATCGGACCAAACTTCCCCGCGCACACCGTGCACGGTGAGACGCACCGGCCCGATGCCGACGCGATCTACGCGGTGAAGGAAGGCGCCTGATGCGCGGGGTCCTCCGCGCAGCCGCGGGGATCGCCGCCGTCAGCGCGGTCCTGCTCGCCGGGGTCGGGACGGCCGGGGCCGGCAGCCACACGCGGTCACCGTCCGACCTCGCGGAGGTCCGTGCCGCGACGGCGAAGTTCACCGACGTCGCCACAGCACAGGCTGCCGGCTACGGCCAACTCGTGGACGCCGCCGGTATCGCCTGCATCGACAACTCCGCCGGCGGCATGGGTATCCATTACGTCAACCTCGACCTCGTGCTCAACCCGACGCTCGATCCGGCCAGGCCCGAGGTACTCGTCTACGAGCCCGACAAGCACGGCAACCTCAGGCTCGTCGCGGTCGAGTACGTGGTCTTCGAGTCGGACTGGCAGGGAAACCACCCGTCGCTGTTCGGCGAGCAATTCCACCGGATGCCGGGCGCCGGTGAGTCCGAGCCGCAGAACCGGTACGGGC
>JASLBX010000549.1 GCA_030146385.1 Jiangellaceae bacterium
TCGGTGGTGAGCAGCGGGTTGGTCGGCTCGGGACGCCAGATGTTGTCAAGCAGGGCGCACACCTCGGCCAGCCCCGGCAGGTCGTCCACCAGCCCGATCTGGACTCCGGCGCGATCCGCGGCCTCCTTGGCAACCGTGGCCGCGCGTTCGGCGATGGCGCGGGAGACGGGCATCACGCAGGTTCGCGATCGACCGCTGCCTCTTCCTCGGTCACGACCGGCGCTGGACGTCCTATCAGAAGCAGCCCGCCGACCGCGATCGCCGCCGCGATCGGCAGCATCAGCCACCACGGGAGGCCGACCCCGACCGGGATCAGCCCCACGACGAGCGCGACGGCTCCGACGAACAGCGCGTACGGCAGTTGCGTGCGCACGTGATCAATGACGTCGCACTGGGACGCGAGCGAGGAGATAACGGTGGTATCGGAGATCGGCGAGCAGTGGTCGCCCCAGACGGCGCCGGCGAGCACGGTCGAGATGCTGGCGAACAGGATCGGGTGGCCCGTCGGTTCGGCAAGCCCCTCGTTCTGGAGCACCGCCCAGGTCAGCGGGATGGCGAGCGGCGTGAGGATGCCCATCGTCCCCCAGCTGGTACCGGTGGCGAACGCGACGGCTGCGGCGATGACAAACAGGACGGCCGGAAGGAGGGCTGGCGGTAGCGCGTCGCCGAGCGTCGAGGCCACGTACTCCGCCGTCCCGAGATTTTCGCTGACCGCCGACAAAGCCCAGGCCAGGGTCAGGATGATGAGCACGTAGAGGACTGACTTGATTCCGGTGAACCATGCGTCCACCGTCTCGCCGAGGGTCAACAGCTTCTGCCCGATGCTCAGGAGCGCGGCCACGATGACGGCACACAACGACCCCCACAGCAGAGCGGAGAACGCGTCGCCGCTCCCAACGATCTCGATGACATCGTCACCCTCACCAGTGGTGAGCAATCCGATAGCGGTCACGACGATGAGCGTGAGGATGGGCAGCAGGGCGTTGATGATGCGGCGCGGTGTCTCCGGCGGCGGGGTGAGCCCCTCCTCGAGCTCGTCCGCGCCACCCAGGCTCGACCCGACGCGAAGCGTTTCACCGGTCGAGCGGGCCCGCCGCTCGGCCGAGCGCATAGGCCCGAAGTCGCGGCCCGTGATACCCACCGCGAACACGAAGATGATCGCCAGAATGGGGTAGAACGCGTAGCCGAGCGACTGGATGAACGCGCTGTATCCGGTGACGTCCACGTCCAGGCCGTCCAGGGCGTCATTGATGAGGCCGACCTGGAAGCCGATCCATGTGGTGACCAGCGCGAGGGTCGCCACCGGCGCGGCCGTGGAGTCGACCAGGTAGGCGAGCTTCTCGCGGGAGATCCGCAGCCGATCTGTGATGGGCCGCATCGTGTTGCCGACGACCAGCGAATTCGCATAGTCGTCGAAGAAGATCGCCACACCCAGCCCGCCGGTGGCGACCTGCCCGCGCCGGGGCGTCGAGGCCCAGTTCGTCACCGCGTTGACGATGCCGTCGGTGCCACCGTTGCGCCGGATGATGCCGACCATGCCGCCGACCATCAGGGTGAAGACGATGATCGCCGCATGGTCGGGATCGCTGAGCGCGTCGACGATGTAGACGCCGATGGTGTCAAGTAGAGCCTGGACGATTCCGGCCAGGGTTGACCCGCCATGCAGCCATGCCCCCAGCCACACGCCGACGACGAGCGACGGGATGATGTGCCGTGTGATCAACGCCATCGCGATGGCGACGAGCGGCGGAAGGATGGACGTCCAACTCGCATCGCCGCCCGCGTCAGCGGCCTGGGCAATCAGTTCCATGAACGATTGTCGGCACAGCCGCGGTCATGCGGCAAGCGTCTGGCGAATTACCGCATTGTGGCGGCCTGCTGCTTCTCGTGCCGTCCCTCGGCGAACTCCTCGATCGCCTTGGCACAGAAAGCATCCAGATCGTCCGGTTTGCGGCTGGTGACCAAGCCGCTGTCTACGTGGACCTCCTCGTCCACCCAGGTCGCGCCTGCGTTGCGGAGGTCCGTCTGCAGGCTCGGCCACGAGGTCACGGTCCGTCCCTTGACAACGTCGGCCTCGATGAGCGTCCACGGTGCGTGGCAGATCGCCGCCACCGGCTTGCCCGCCTCGAAGAACGAGCGCACGAACTGGACGGCCGACTTGTCCAAGCGCAGTGCGTCAGGGTTCGCGACGCCGCCCGGCAGGACGAGACCGTCGTAGTCGGCGGGGTTCGCCTCCGAGACCTTGTGGTCAGCGCTGAACGTGTCGCCCTTGTCCAGGTGGTTGAAACCTTGCACCTTGCCGCCGCCCGGTGTGAGCAACTCGGGCTGCCCACCGGCCTGCTCGACGGCCTCCCAGGGACGGGTGAACTCGACCTGCTCGACTCCCTCGTCGGCCATCACGAAAGCGATCTTCTTGCCTTGGATCTGGGTAGCCATGTCGTTCTACCTCCTTGCCTATGTCTGCGCGTACCACGCCGGGTTGCCCGGGCCGATGGCACCGAAACACGGCGCTCCGAGTCCAAATCAGAGCGTGGGAGGACGGACGTTCGTCATGACGAATCCGCTGCGTGGGCGGGTGGGGATCCGGGTGAGCGGGATGCGCAGGTCTTGGTCCGGAACGTTGTAGTCCATAGCCGCGAGCTTGGCCGCAAGCACCTTGATCAGCTCGATCGTGACCAGCTCTCCCGGGCAGCGGTGGCCGGACGCGGGGTCTCCCGCGCCTTGCGGGACGAGCTGATCCGGGTCCACCTGGCGGTCCAGGAAGCGGTCGGGGCTGAACGCGTACGGGTCGGGCCACACGGCGGAATCGTGGTTCTGCCCGTACAGGTCGAGCAGCACCATCGCACCCTCGGGAATCTGCTGGCCGCGCCAGACCTGCCGCCTCGCCGCGCGTCCGCCGATGAACGGAGCGAACGGGTAGAAGCGGCGTACCTCGTGGGCAAACGCTTCGGCGTAGTCTGTGCCGCGTTTGCGGATGCGTTCCCTTTCCTCCGGCCACCGGTGCATGGCGTGCGCGGCGAAGGTCACGTACCAGGCCACGGCGACCGTCGGCCGGACGATGTTGAGCAGTTCCACGGCCGCGATGCGTGGCTCGAGCAACCCGCCGTCGG
>JASLBX010000554.1 GCA_030146385.1 Jiangellaceae bacterium
GTGCGCGCCCACCTTCTCGATGGCGTGGTGTCTTCATCAGTGTCATCCGGCACAGAGAGGAACCAGAGATGATGCTGAAGGACAAGGTTGCGGTGATCTACGGAGCCGGCGGCGCGATTGGCGGGGCCGTCGCGCAGGCCTTCGCACGCGAGGGAGCGATGCTCTTTCTCACCGGGCGCCTCCAGGCACCGGTCGAAGCGATCGCGAAGGAGATCGTTTCGGACGGCGGATCCGCCGAGGCGGCGGAGGTCGACGCCCTCGACGAACGGGCTGTGGACGATCATCTACAGTCCGTGATCGATAAGGCGGGCCGCGTCGATATCTCGTTCAACGCGGTCGGCATCCCGAATACGAGGATTCTCGGCGTCCCGCTGGTCGACCTGGACGTGGAGCAGTTCTCCCTGCCGATCACGGCCTACACGACGTCGTATTTCCTGACCGCACGTCTGGCCGCAAGGCACATGATTCCGAACAGAACCGGGGTAATCATGACCGTCACCGCACTCCTGGCGCGCACTGGCACTCCGCTGGTGGGAGGTTACGGCCCGGCGCAGGCCGCCAAGGAGGCGCTCACCCGAGATTTATCCGCCGAGCTTGCACCCCACGGCATTCGCGTGGTCGGACTGCGACCACAGGCCATGCCGGAGACACCCACCATCAGGGACGCGTTCGAGCCTCGTGCCAAGGCAACGGGCATGACGTGGGAACAGTGGCAGGAGTTCCTTGCAAGCAGGACCCATCCGCGACGGCTCATGACGCTCGAGGAACTGGCGAACGTGGCCGCCTTCATGGCGTCTGACCAGGCGAGCGGGATGACGGGAACGACCGTCAATCTCACCATGGGCAGCCTGGACGACTAGCGGCTAAGCAACCGACGCGCTCGAGCGGGCTTAGGGTTTGTCGCCATGCGCATCGGGATCATCGGGCTCGGCGACATCGCACGAAGGCTCTACCTGCCGCTGCTGTCCAATCGGCCGGAGGTCGAACTGGTGGGCGTGATGAGCCGGTCCGCCGACACCGTGGCGCAAGTTGGCCGCCAGTACCGGATTGCAGGCCGGTTCACCGTCCTGGACGACCTTCTGGCCACCCGTCCCGACCTGGTCTTCGTCCACGCCGCGACGGCCGCTCACCACGAGCTGGTGTCGGCATGCCTGGCTGCGGGGACGAGCGTCTACGTCGACAAGCCGCTCGCCTCCAACCTCGCCGACGCCGAGGACCTGGTGAGTCGCGCGGACCGGGCCGGGCGGCTGCTCGCTGTCGGCTTCAATCGAAGGTTCGCGCCCATGTACGTCCGTGCCCGGAACTGGCTGGCCGACGGCGTCCAGTTCGCGGTGATGGAGAAGCACCGGGCCGCGCTCTATGACCAGACTCCGCGGCAGGCGGTGTTCGACGACCTCATCCACGTGCTGGACACGATGTGCTGGCTGCTGGGCGACGAGGCGGCGCTGACCAGCACGGACGTCCGACGGGAGTCAGCGGGGCACTTCGCGCTCGCGACCGGCACGTTGCAGACGCGGGGCACGGCCGGGTCGTTCGCCATGGCCCGGGCGGTAGGCGCTGATATCGAGAGGCTCGGGCTACACGGCCACGGACGCTCCGCCGAGGTCGCCGACCTGGAGCGGTGTGCCCTGGACGATCAGGCGGACGGCCGGCGCGTGGTCACATTCGGCTCGTGGGACACGGTCGCCGAGCGGCGCGGGTTCAACGCGCTCGTCCAGCACGTCCTTGACACGGTGGATCGGCCGGATGACTGCGAGGTAAGCGGCGCCCGAGTGCTCGTGACCCACCGGCTCGCCGAGACGATCATCAGCCGTGCCGCATGACCCAGACCGGAAGGCCGTCGACCGACATGGAATCGGTGACCTGCCACCCAGCTCGCTGGTAGAGCGCCACGTTGTTCTCGTTCGTCGTCTCGAGATAGGCCGGCAGGCCGGCAGCGGCAGCGCGGTCGAGCCCGGCCGTCATGACCAGCCGACCCAATCCACGTCTTGCGTAATCGGGGTGCGTCGCCAGGATTCCCAGGTACCAGTGGGGCGAACTGGGCAGGGCGGAGTGCACGAGGGAGTCATACCGGTCCAGCCGCTTGAGCGCGGCGTCCGGAAGTTCCAGCGGTTGGTGATTCGCGCTCATGTCGCCCGCCCGTGGAGCGTCCCACATCGCGACCGCTGCTGCATCCTCGATCATCCAGACCGTGCCATGGCCGACGCGCTGGTCGAACAGGTAGCCGGCGAACGTCGCCGCCTGCTCGCGAAACGTCCCGTCGTCCGCGAAGAAAAAGCGGAATGCCGGGTCGGACGCGAACGCAGACACCACGGTCCCGACCACGCGTTCGCGCGCTGCCGGCGTGGCCTCAACGATCTGCGCGTGGGTCACGAGACGACGATATCGCTGCGGCCGGACAGCGACGCCGTATGATCCCGAGCCATGACTGCCGATGACCTCGAATACCGCCAGGGCGTGCCGGTCGTCATGGGCGCCCCGGACGGCCCGGCGGTGACTAGCGAAGAGGACGCCCTGAACCTCATCGTCAACGCTGGTTGGCGGGGCGCCGAGCTCGTGGTGATACCAGTCGAGCGTCTCGGCGACGACTTCTTCGACCTCAGCACCGGTCTGCTGGGCGCCATCGCGCAGAAGTTCGTGAACTACGGGATGCGGCTGGCCGTCCTGGGCGACGTCTCTGCCCGGACCGAGGCCAGCAAGCCGCTGCGAGACTTCGTCTTAGAGACGAACCGTGGGCGGCAACTCTGGTTCGTCGCGGACGCCGACGAGCTCGACAAGCGGCTCGTCGCCGAAGGTCGGTGAGCGCTTAGCCGAGCGGCGCCTCGGCGATCGTCCGCTCTGGATTTGCCGAGGTCATGGCTCGACCAAGTTCGGTCAGTTCATGCCGTACCGCTTGGCCGTTCCGCTGGGTGGTCACCAGTCCCGCGCCACGCAGAGCCGCGGCGTGCGCGGACGCGGATGCCGGGCTGATGCCGATGGAACGGGCGAGCTCCGTCGTGCTGTGCGCGCTGGTCAGTGCACGAAGCACACGGGCGCGCGTCGTCCCAAGCACGGTGGCCAGCCGGTTGTGATGGTTGGACGTGGGTAGCTGGGCCCAGCTCACGGCGCGAATCGGGTAGACGAGAGTCGGCTGCCGCCACGACACGGGCACGGCCGACCGGGTCCAGATCGACGGCATCAGGCGGAGCCCTCGTCCATCGAGATCTATCTCGGACTCGCCCGGCGCATGGACGTCCAGAGCGCCGTCCCGCCAACAGATCTGGGGATGGAGCGAGTTCAGCGTCGCCTCGGCACCGTGCACCGCAAGCTCCCACGCTCGTGCTGTGAGCTCGGCGGACACCACCTTCTGGACGCTCGGCCACAGGGGAGCGAGAACCTGATCGTGATACGCGCGCATGGCCGCGGCCAGCTCCTTGAGAGCCGCGCGGCGCCCGTAGGCGAGGTCGCTCACCCATGCTGACGGGCGTTCCGTCCAGCGCACCTCGGCGAGCTCTGCCCGCATCTGCCTCGCCGGCGTGGACATGATCCGGTCGAGAGCGTCGTCCAGGCAGCCGGTGCCCTCCGGAGCGAGGAAGGTTGGGACGCTGCCGTGCGCGTGGATCAGCTCCTGGAGCCGGCGCGCCTGCGCCGGGACGGGTGTCCGCCGGCTGCGCCAGAGCCGCCTGAACTGGCTTGTCGGCTGCTGGAGCACCTGGACGCTAACCGCCAGTTCGCAGTACGGAGTGGCGGCGGCGAACCGCGTGCGGGCGAGATCAGTCAATCCGAGTCGAAGCCGCACCGTCTCACCCCGTTCCGGCCATCGTTTCAGCCATAGCCGAAAGGTTTGCACGGTTCCGGCCCGGCTGTCGATGCTCAAGCTCCAGCGTTGCTGGTAGCCGTCTCATGGAAGGGATCAGAACTATGCGTAAGTCGCTTATCGCCGTGGCCGTCGGACTACTCACCGGCATCACGGCCGCTCCTGTGGCGGCCGCCGACCCACCCGGCAACGAGAACTGCTTCGGGGTTGTGTCGGCGCAGCGCGCCGTGGCCCATCACGACATCGGGCAGCACGCGTCCGAGCAAGAGGAGCCCCGCCTCGGGCTCGGCAACGTCACGCGGATCATTCTCGGCGACGACGCCAAGATGGGTGATTTCGGGCAGTTCCTCGGCGAGATCGATGGAGACCCCGCCACCAGTTGCCCCTGACCCTCGATGAGAAATGTCCCAGGACTCCTTTGGTGTCCTGGGACATTTGCATTTGGGGTGACTGACGGGACTTGAACCCGCGACATCCTGGACCACAACCAGGTGCTCTACCGAACTGAGCTACAGCCACCATGGTCCGCGTCCTCGGACCCGAGGGCCGCGGCCGGATAAGTATACGGCCTTCGGAGCCGTAGTTGTTACTCCGAAACCGCCACCCGCGGATCGACCCCCTCACCTGCGAGGACGGCCGTCGCTGCGGCCCGGGCCTCATCTGTGCTCGGGCCCGGCATCGGGACGAACACCGTCCGCCGGTAGTACCGCAATTCGTCGATCGAGTCCTTGATGTCGCCGAGCGCGCGGTGGTTGCCCGTCTTCTCCGGACTCGCGAAGTAGACCCGCGGGAACCAGCGGCGGGCCAGCTCCTTGATGGACGAGACGTCGACGTTGCGGTAGTGCAGCCAGCCTTCGACGTCCGGCATGTCACGTGCGAGGAACAGGCGGTCCATGTGGACGGTGTTTCCCGCTAGTGGGGCCTTGCTCGGCTCGGGAACGTGTTCGCGGATGTAGGCCAGCACCGCGGTCGTCGCCTCGTCCAGACTGACCCCGCTTGGCAACTCGTCCAGCAGCCCGCTACTGGTGTGCATCTCGCGCACCACGGCGGGCATGTGGACCAGCGCCTCGTCGGGTGGACGGATGACCAGGTCGACTCCGTCGCCGAGGACTTTCAGCTCGGAGTCGGTCACCAGCACCGCCACCTCGACTAGGGCGTCCCGAGTGAGGTCGAGACCGGTCATCTCGCAGTCGATCCAGACAAGGCGGTCGCTGTTCACACGAGCCACCTTAGCTGTCGTCTCGTGTGCCGCCAGTTACCTGCGCCGTCGCCGTCCGCGGCGGGAGGTGGCTGATGGCGCCGATGTGGCGCGTACGTCGACTACATCCGTGGAACCGCCGGGACGGTCGGAGCGCGTCGGCCTACGCGAGATCAGTGCCGACAGCAGGACGATGACTAATGCGGCGAGCATGACGAGCGCCACGTGCCAGTAGGGACGTCCGCCGAGTACGAACACGACACTTGCGATGCCCGCACCGAGCAACGTGTAAATGGTGACCTCGGTCATGGAGGGCAGGACGCTGGTGCGGTCGGTGCGCCTCCGCCGCTGGTCGGTCGAAGGTGGGACGGCACCCGACGGCCACCCGCTTGGAGGTACGACGATCGGTGTCGGGTCTGGATATCTGGAGTTGCCGTTGATCGGGGCGGCTGGCTCGGTTGGTTCGCTGACGTACGGCTGCGATGCCGGCGCCACGTAACGCCGGCGGCCAGCGGACCGGTGCCTGGCCAGGGTCGTCTCCTCGGACTCGATTGAATCGCCCAGCTGAGCCCCGCGTCCGCGCGGTCGGCTCGGGGCGGAAAGGGTGAGGTGCGAAGCATGCTACGCCCGCTGAGTGGCGCCAGCGGTTCTAGGGTGTCGGTGTGTGCCGCTACGGTGTGCGAAGACTGCGATCAAGGAGAGATGACGCCATGGCCGGACTACGCGACGTGGTGTTCGACGCCCGCCACGCGCTCACGCTCGCCCAGTTCTGGGACGCTGTGCTCGACTCGCATACGCTGCCGCCGCTGGACGACGATGATCTGGCCTGGCTGGCCGAGCGGGGAATCGACCCCAACAACCCGACGAGCGTCGGTCTCGACCCGGTAGAAGGCGACGGGGGGCTCCGGATCTGGTTCAACACCGTGCCCGACCCGACTCCCGGCAAGAACCGGCTACACATCGACATCAACTTGCGTGATGACGATGAGTTGCAGCGCGTGCTCGATCTCGGCGCGACGGTGGTGTCGCGGCCGGAGGAGCACGGCGAGAGGTGGTGGATCCTGGCCGATCCCGAAGGCAATCAGTTCTGCGCCTTCCTGC
>JASLBX010000575.1 GCA_030146385.1 Jiangellaceae bacterium
CGCGGTCAAGGAGCTCGAGCGCGAGCAGAAGATGCGCCGCACCCGGGTCCAGCGCGACTCCATCGACCGCGCGCTCGTTGACGTGCTCGCGGTCTACCGTGACGTGCTCGCCCTGCAACTAGCGACCGGCGCCGAACTGGTCAACGAAGACAAACGGCCGTCGGTCGACCGGCTTGCCCGCGGCTCGACCGCGGAGTCCACCCTGCGCCGGATGGAGGCCGTCGTCGCAGCCCGTGAGGCCCTGGAGGCCAATGCCGCGCCGCTATTGACCCTGGAAGCAATGGCCTTAACCCTCCGCGAGGGTTGACTTCCCTACCGCAGTTCATGGGAGCGCGAGTTTGAAGCCGGTATGCGATGCGACGAAGCCTAAGCGCTCGTAGAATCGGTGCGCGTCCTGGCGGCGGGCGTCGCTGGTGAGCTGCACCAGCGCGCATCCCCGCGAACGAGCCTGCTCGATCGCCCACCGCATCAGCTCCTCCCCGAGGCCATCTCCGCGCGCGGTCGACGCCACTCGAACGCCTTCGATCTGGGCCCGCCAGGTACCTCGCCGGGACAGTCCAGGGATAAAGGTGAGCTGCATCGTGGCGACGATCTGACCGTCACGCTCGCCGACCACCAGCATCTGGTTTGGGTCGGCGGCGATGGCGGCGAATGACTCGTCGTACGGGGCCCGATCGTGCGGCGTCTCGCGCGAAGCTCCGATCTCATCGTCGGCGAGCAGCGCGACGATCGCCGGAACGTCCGTGACCGTGGCTTGACGGATAGTGAACTCCACCGAGCCATCTGACCACGGCGCCAGAAGCGGGACGTCGTATGGTGGCGGAATGGGCATGGTGATGGCGGTCACATTCAACCGGTACGGGCGGTTGTACTACCTCGACCCGGGCCAGCACCAGCCCCGGGTCGGAGACAAGGTTCTGGTTCCAACAGACGACGGGCCCGAGGTGGCGGAGTGCGTCTGGGCTCCGCAGTGGGTCACCGAGGACATCGGCGGCCTGCCGGTATGCGAGGGCCTCGCGACCGAGAAGGACCTCGAGCGGGACGAACGGAACCGGCAGCGCCGCGCCGAGGCCAGGGTCGTGGCCCGCAGGCTCATCCGCCAGCACGGCTTGCCGATGAAGGTCGTCGGCGTTGATTTCGTCGACACCCGTGAGGATGTCGACCAGCTGATCACCATCTACTTCAGCGCGCCGCACCGGGTGGACTTTCGGGAACTGGTTCGTGACCTCGCCCGAAACCTCAAGGCCCGGATCGACCTGCGCCAACTCGGAGCTCGCGACGAGGCGAGAGTGCAGACCGGGATCGGCCCGTGCGGACGTGACACCTGCTGCTCGACGTTTCTCAAGGACTTCGAGCCGGTGAGCATCCGGATGGCGAAGGATCAGGACCTCCCGCTCAATCCGTTGAAGATCTCCGGCGCGTGTGGGCGGCTGATGTGCTGCCTGAAGTACGAGCACCCGCTGTACCAGGATTTCAAGGTGAGCGTGCCGGCGCTCGGTTGTGGCGTCACCACCGACGAGGGCGTTGAGGGTACCGTCGTCGGCTACAACGTGCCGTCCGAGACGGTGTACGTCCGCGACCGCGAAACCGGGCGCAAGGTGGCGTGCCCGAAGGCGAGCGTCTGCGGATCGCGCCAGGCATACGAGTCCGCCGTCGCGGACGGCATGCGTTCCACCCCCGACGAGGAGGCCCAGTGATCCGAGGCGCCGGCGCGGCCGTCCTGGCCGGCGCGCTGCTGTTGTCCGCGTGCACCTCCGATGAACCAGAAGCAGAAGAGACTCGCACACCCACGGCCACCACAGAGCCCGAGCCAACCGAGGCAGGCGATCCGCTCGCACCGTTCTACACGCAGGAACTGGCCTGGGAACCATGCGATGACTTCGAGTGCGCGACCCTGACCGTGCCCATCAACTACGACGACCCGGACGCGGGAACGATCGACCTCGCCGTCCTGCGATCCCTCGCCACCGGGGACGACCGCATCGGTTCGCTCCTGGTCAATCCGGGCGGCCCCGGTGCCTCCGGTGTCGAGTTCGCTCAGAGCCAGGATGTCGCCTCGGGTGACGTCCGCGAGCGATACGACATCGTCGGATTCGACCCGCGCGGCGTCGGAGCGTCCACTCCGATCGACTGCGTCACTGACGAAGAGCTGGACCGGTTGGTCGCCATGGACGGCGCGCCCTCGGACGACGCCGAGGTAGCTCAGCTCCGTGAGCAGTTCCAGGAGCTCGCGGCCGGCTGCGAGGCGGACGCCGGCGAGCTACTGCACCACATCGGCACGGTCAATGTGGCCAGGGACATGGACCTGCTGCGCGCGGTGCTTGGCGACGAATGGCTGAATTACCTAGGCAAGTCGTACGGGACGTACATCGGCGCCATCTATGCGGAACAGTTCCCGGACAGGGTGGGACGGCTCGTGCTCGACGGTGCGGTGGATCCGTCCATGACCGGCGACGAGTTCGCACTCGGGCAGGCCCGCGGCGTGGAAACCGCACTCACGGCCTACCTGGACTGGTGCATCGAGTCGGGCGACTGCCCGCTCGGGGCCAGCGAGCGCGAAGCGCGCGACACCCTCGCTGAGCTGCTGGAGGTCATCGACACCGAACCCCTCCCTACCCCGGACGAAGAACGGCCGCTCACGAAGTCGCTTGCGACGTTGGGCATCATCCTGCCGCTCTACGTCCCACCAGAGCAGGGCTATCCAATCCTCACCGACGCGCTCCGTGACGCGATGAACTCGGACGGCGACTACCTGATGTTCCTGGCCGATCTGTACCTCGACCGCAACGAAGACGGCACCTACAACGGGAACCAGAACGAGGTCCTCTACGCCGTGCACTGCGTCGACCGGCCGGACATCACAGACCCAGAGCAGATCGAGGCGTCGCTGAGTGAGTTCGAGGAGGCCTCGCCGATCTTCGGGCCGTTCCTCGCCTGGGGCGGGCTGGCCTGCGGGGAGTGGCCCGTCGAAGCGCAGCACGAGCCGGCTCCAGTCACCGCCTCAGGCGCCGCGCCGATCCTGGTGATCGGGACGACCGGAGACCTGGCCACGCCCTACGAGTGGGCGGTCGCCCTTGCCGACCAGCTCGAATCCGGGTTCCTGCTCACCTACGAAGGCTTCGGCCATCTCGCCTACCGGACAGGGGGTAGCGAGTGCATCGACACCGTCGTGGACATGTACCTGCTGGACGGGGAACTGCCCGAGGAGGGACCGACCTGCGAGTAGAGGTTTCTTCCCAGGCCAGCCTGTCCCGTAGGGTTCGTACGCTGCGACGTTGACGAGTTCGGGGATGGGTGACATGTCTGGTCTGCGGCTAGCTGGGTTGGCGGCGAGCATCGTCGTCGCACTCACAGCCTGCTCGGGTGGAGACGACGCTGTGGGTGAACTGCCGCCGGGCGGAGACGACACCGAAGCTCCGGAGGCCGCGCCGGCTCCTGAGCTCACTGTGCCGGATGAGGTTTCCTTCGATCAGAATCTGACCCTTGAGGTCGCGAACGGCTCGATCACGTCCGCCGAGGTCGTTCCGACCGAGGGTGGCGACCCGCTGGACGGCGCAGCGGACGGGGCACTGTGGGTCAGCGCTTCGCCGCCCCTGCCCGCCACGGCCTACGACGTGACGGTCGAGGCTGCCGACACGGACGGCGGGTCGCACACGCTCACCGGCAGTTTCACGGTGGCCGAGGTGCCGGACGGGCAGCGGCTGACGCTCGATGTGGTCCGCGGTGGCGGCGAGGTCGTGGGAGTCGGGATGCCGATCATCGTCCGGTTCGACCAGGCGGTCGAGGATCGTGCAGCGGTCGAATCGGCTATGCACGTGGCCTCGGACCCGCAGGTGGCGGGCGCCTGGCACTGGCTGGGCTCGCAGGAGGTCCATTTCCGGCCCAAGGAGTACTGGCCGGCGGGAACGCACATTCGCGTCGATCTTGAGCTCAACGGCGTGCAGGCCGGTGAGAACCTGTGGGGCGGGCGGACGTACAGCTTCGACGTCGAGGTCGGTGACGAGCACATCGCCAAGGTCGACGCGTCCACGCACACCTTCTCCCTGATCAAGAACGGTGAGACGGTGGCCACGTGGGACACCAGCCTCGGCGCTCCGGAGTTCGCGACCCGCACCGGCACGTACATCGTGCTCAGCAAGGACCGCGAGCGGAACATGACCTCGTGCAACGCGGACATCACCTGTGACGAGAGTGATCCCGAGTACTACGACGTCGACACCGAGTTCGCCGTCCGCCTGACCAACAGCGGGACGTTCGTGCACTCCGCTCCCTGGTCCGAGACGGCCCAGGGCGAGGACAACGTCTCGCACGGCTGCCTCAACCTCAACGAGGGCAACGCGCGGGAGTACTTCGAAATGGCCCGGTACGGCGACGTGGTCGAGGTGGTCAACTCGACGCGTCCAGCCGACGACCTGGTCCAGCGTGGTGATCCTGGCATGGTCGACTGGAACCTGTCCTGGGACCGGCTGCTGGCCGGATCGGAGCGCGGCGAATTCACCACGGACCCGCTCTGAGTCCAGGCTTCCCATGATCACGAAGAGTTTGTAGCCGGATCCGGACCCAAACTCTTCGTGATCATGGAAGCGGGTAAAGCGATTCGGTTTCGCCGGGCCGGACGTCCTATACTCGTCCGGGCGTGCCAGTGATCCTGGCGCGTCGCGCCGCCTTAGCTCAGTCGGTAGAGCGATTCACTCGTAATGAATAGGTCGTCGGTTCGATTCCGA
>JASLBX010000024.1 GCA_030146385.1 Jiangellaceae bacterium
GGCGAGCAGCAGATGCTCGCCATCGGCCGGGCACTGATGGCCCGTCCGGCGATCATGATGCTGGACGAGCCGTCGCTCGGGCTGGCCCCCATGCTCGTGTCGGAGATCTTCCAGATTGTGCAGCGGCTCAACCGCGACCTCGGTACGACAGTTCTGCTGGTCGAGCAGAACGCACGGCGGGCCCTCGAGATCGCCGACCACGGCTACATCATGGAGCAGGGCCGGATCGTCCTCGAGGGGCCGGCGGGCGAGCTGGCAGAGAACCCCGACGTCAAGGAGTTCTACCTGGGTATCGGGGAGTCGGGGCAGCGGCGGAGCTACCGCGACGTGAAGCACTACAAGCGCCGGAAGCGATGGCTGTGAGCGGAATGTCCCCGGCCGATTACGCCCGATCGTTCGACGACCGGGTGCGATCGGTGCTGCACGAGGCGGCCCGGCGTTGCCCTGGGCTTGCCCGCAGGCTGGACGCGGCCGGGGTCGGGCTGGACGGTCTGCGTCGGGTGGCTGATCTCGACCGTCTGCCCATCATGACCAAGGACGGCCTGCTGGAGCTCCAGCGTGCAGACCCACCGTTTGCCGGGCTGGTCGCGGCGGACGCACCGATCCGGCGTGTGTTCCAGTCGCCCGGACCGCTGTATGAGCCCGAGCTCGACCAGCCCGATCCCTGGCGCTGGGCACCTGCGCTGCGCGCTGCTGGCTTTACCGAGCGCGATCTGGTCCTTAACGCGTTCAGCTATCACCTCTCGCCCGCCGGAGCGATGTTCGAAGAAGCGGTGCGGGCAGTGGGTGCTCGCGTCCTGCCGGGTGGGGTCGGCAATCTCGAGTTGCAGGCGCAGGCCTGCGCCGACCTGGGCGTGACCGCCTACATCGGGCTCCCGAGCTACCTCAAGGCGTTGCTCGAGCGCGCCGAAGCGGCAGGGCACGATGTGCGGGCGTGGCCATTGGCGCGGGCGTTCGTTGCCGCCGAGCCGCTGCCGCCGAGCCTGCGGGCGTGGCTCACCGAGCGGGTGCCGCTCGTCCTTCAGGGATACGGCACCGCGGAGACCGGCAATCTCGGCTACGAGACTGAGGCGCTGGACGGTCTCCATGTCCCGGCGGACGCCCTGGTGCAGATCTGCGACCTGTCGACCGCGGAGGCGGTCTACGACGGGCGCGAGGGCCAGGTCGTCGTGACAACCTTTGAGCAGGATGCGGCAGTTGTCCGGTTCGGCACAGGCGACCTCTCGGCCTGGGCGATGGACGACACCACGAGCACCGAACCGACACCCCGGATCCGCGGCTGGCTCGGCCGGGTGGGTGACGCGGTCAAGGTTCGCGGAATGTTCCTTCATCCACGCCAGGTGAGCGCGGTCATGGCGGCTGTCGAAGGCGTCAAGAGCTACCGATTCGTCATCGACCGGGTCAGCCATCGCGATGTCCTGCGTTGCGAGGTGGTTCCTGCGGCCGGCGCCGATCTCGATTCCGTGGCACGCGACGTCCGCTCACGCGTGCGTGACGGACTCCGGTTCGACATCGAGGTGCAGGCCGTCGCGGAGCCCACGGCTGCGGACGGGCCGATCGCCGACGTACGCACGTGGGAATAGCGACACCCCTAAACTCGCTGGTCTTGTCGGTTGCCGCCGGTAGCATTGAATAGTCCTCATCTAATCGAGACCGAAAGAAGGCGCGAGGAAGGCCCAGCCCGGGCCGATCTATGGCCGAGATATCTGCAGCTACTGACATCACCGAGCCGGTCGAGCACCGGATCGTGATTCCCACCAGTGTTCCGATGGTGAGCCTGCTAGGCGCTGGCGACGAGTTGCTTCGCACCATCGAAAGGGCCTATGCCGACGTTGACGTCTTCGTTCGTGGCAACGAGGTCACTCTTACCGGTCATCCCGACGACATCGCCGAGGCCGAGCGTCTGTTCGACGAGTTGGTCGCGGTCATCCGTACCGGTCAGGGCCTGACTCCCGAGGCGGTCGAGCGCACCGTCGCGATGCTGCGCTCCCGCACCGAGGAGCGGCCGGCCGACGTCCTGACCACGAACATCCTGTCCAACCGCGGCCGCACCATCCGGGCCAAGTCGCTGAACCAGAAGCGCTACGTCGACGCCATCGACAAGCACACCATCGTGTTCTCGATCGGCCCGGCCGGTACCGGCAAGACGTACCTCGCGGTGGCCAAGGCCGTCCAGGCGCTGCAGGAGAAGCAGGTAACGCGGATCTTGCTCACGCGCCCCGCCGTGGAGGCCGGCGAGCGGCTGGGCTTCCTGCCGGGCACGCTGAGCGAGAAGATCGACCCCTACCTGCGCCCGCTGTACGACGCGCTGCACGACATGATGGATCCCGCCACGATTCCGCGGCTGATGACCGAAGGGACGATCGAGGTGGCTCCGCTGGCGTACATGCGCGGCCGCACGCTCAACGACGCGTTCGTCATCCTGGATGAGGCTCAGAACACCTCGCCGGAGCAGATGAAGATGTTCCTCACCCGGCTCGGGTTCGGCTCCAAGATGGTCGTCACCGGGGACGTCACGCAGATCGACCTGCCGACGGGCACTGACAGCGGCCTGAAGGTGGTCGAGGGCATCCTCGACGGCATCGACGACGTCCACTTCTGCCGGCTGGGCAGCCAGGATGTCGTCCGGCACCGGCTCGTGGGCCGCATCGTCGACGCCTACTCCAGGTACGACGTCGCCAAGCAGTCCGGCCACACGAGTGACCGGCGCGGGAGACGCCGGTGACCATAGAGGTCAACAACGAGACAGAGGCTGAGGTCGACGAGAAAGCGCTATCGGACCTGTGCCGATTCGCTCTCGACCAGCTCCGTATTCACCCGCAGGCCGAGCTGGCCGTGCTCCTCGTCGGCACCGACGCCATGGAGCAGCTTCACCTGCAGTGGATGGATGAGCCCGGGCCTACCGACGTCCTGTCGTTTCCAATGGACGAGCTGCGGCCGACGCCGGCTGACGAGGAGCCCTCACCGGGGCTGCTCGGCGACGTCGTGCTCTGCCCGGACATCGCTCGCCAGCAGGCCGCCCAGGCGGGGCACTCGTTCGAGGACGAACTCCACCTGTTGACTATGCACGGCATCCTGCACCTGCTCGGCTACGATCACGCCGAGCCGGAGGAGGAGAAAGAGATGTTCGGTCTCCAGAAACAGCTTCTCGATGATTGGCGGTCCGGGAGACGGCCATGAGCGCTGGCGATGGTTGGCTGATCATTGGTGCGGTTGGTCTCGTAATCCTTGCCGGTGTCATGGCCATGGCCGAGGCTGCTCTCACCGCGTTCTCGAAGGCGCGGGCAGATGAGCTGGTGTCTGACGATCGCCGTGGCGCGTCCCGGCTGCGGCAGCTCGTCGACGATCCCGCGCCGCCACTGAACACCGCGCTGCTGTTGCGTATCGGCGCGGAGATCACCGCCGTGGTGCTGGTGGCAGTCCTGCTGAGTTCGGTCTTCGGCATGCGCTGGCAGGTCGTGCTGGTTGGCGCTCTTGTCATGATCGTCGTGTCGTTCGTCATGATCGGCGTCGCGCCGCGGACGCTCGGCCGCCAGCACTCCGAGAAGGTGGGCCTGGCGTTAGCCGGTCCGTTGCTGCGGGTGACCCGGATCATGGGACCGATTCCCCGCGTGCTGATCCTTATCGGCAACGCGCTCACACCCGGCAAGGGCTTCCGCGAGGGCCCGTTCGCGACGGAGGCTGAGCTTCGCGAGCTGGTCGACCTCGCCGAGGCCGGAGGCGTGGTGGAGTCCGGCGAGCGCGAGATGATCCACTCGGTGTTCGAGTTGGGCGACACCATCGTCCGCGAGGTCATGGTCCCCCGGACGGACGTCGTGTTTATCGAGGCGGGCAAGACGCTGCGGCAGTTCCAGTCGCTGGCGCTGCGTAGCGGTTTCAGCCGGATTCCCGTCGTCGGCTCGGCCGGTCTGGACGACGTGCTGGGCATCGCATACCTGAAGGACATCGCCCGCCGCCTCTACGACCACCGCGAGGCCGAGACCGTCGAGCATGTCGACTCGGTGATGCGTCCTGTCACGTTCGTCCCCGACTCCAAGCCGATCGACGACCTGCTGCGCGAGATGCAGGCGCAGCGGACCCACCTGGCGATCGTGGCGGACGAGTACGGCGGGACGGCCGGCCTGGTGACGATCGAGGACATCCTGGAAGAGATCGTCGGCGAGATCTCCGACGAGTACGACACCGAAGAGGCCCCGTTCGAGGAGCTGGGCGACGGCTCGGTGCGAGTCAGCTCGCGGCTCCACGTGGACGAGCTCGGCGAGCTGTTCGGCCTCTCGCTTTCGGACGAGGACGTCGACAGCGTCGGCGGCCTGATGGCCAAGCAGCTGGGGCGGGTGCCGATCCCGGGCTCGGAGGTCGAGTTCGGCGGCCTGCACCTGGTGGCCGAGCGCCCGTCCGGACGGCGGAACCGGATCGGGACGATCGTGGTCGCCCGGGCCGAAACCGAAGAGCCCGCGCCGATCGGCAACAACCACACGCAGGAGAGCTCGTGATGGATCTCGACCCTGAGGACGCCAAGCTGGTGACGCTGGCCCGCGCGACGCGGGCACGGGTCGGCGCCGCCGAGGGTGCGGCGGTGCGCGATCAGGACGGCCGGACGTACGCGGCCGCATCCGTGGCGCTGCCGTCTTTGACGCTGTCAGCACTGCAGGTTGCGGTCGCGATGGCGGTGTCTAGCGGCGCCGCCGATCTGGAGGCCGCAGCGGTCGTCGGGCGTGATGAGCCAGACACCGCCGGCCTGGCCGCCGTCCGCGAACTCGGTGGTCCGGGCACTCCAGTGTTCCTGGCTGATCTCGGTGGCGAGATCCGCTTCACGGCGTCAACGTAGGTGCGGCCACCGCCCGCCCCAGTTTTTTGGCGCACCCACAGGCGAGCTCCGATGCCCTGAACGGCTCCTGGAGTACATACCAGCACGTCCTTCCTATTGACCGATCGCTCGGAGAAGACGAGAGTCAATAGCCGAGGGAAGGAGGTTGTCAATCTCTTGGGCGGCTCAAACGTACGTAGGATCACGCCCGCATTTCGTCAGTTCGGGGTCTGTCACATCGACTCCGAAAGGTCAACGGACCGCCGCCGGCCTGCGTCCTCCGGCCGGCGCGGCTACTTGTGTGACCCGGCACGGGCACGCAATCGCTCGCGAGGAGGTAGCTCATGTTCAGGAAGACGGGAGCAGCGCTGGTCAGCGCCGCACTCGCCGCATTGGCAGCTCCAGCAATCGCCGGGGCTACCCACGGGCCTGACGATGTACTGCGAGACATCGACGATGGGGTGATTGACACACCCTTGGAGGTACATGAGAGCCATGACCAGCACGGCGGGCCGGGAGGGCACCTGCCGCCGTCGGTGGAGAATGTAGAACTCATCGGCCGCGCCGATATCGAAGGTGCCGCCCCTAACCGGGTCGCGGATGTCGCCGCCTTTGGCAATTACGCCTACTTGACGGTTCGGGACCCTGTCGGCTGCTTCGACGCGGGGGTGGCCATCTTCGACATCTCCGATCCGACCGACCCGGTGCAGATCGGATTCATCGACGCCACTGAAGGCTCATTACCCGGTGAGGGCGCACAGGTCATCGACGTCAAGACCGATTTCTTCCGCGGTCAGATCTTGGTTTTCAACAACGAGATCTGCGCCGTTGGTGGGGAGGGTGGCGTGTCTCTGTGGGACGTCACCGATCCGACCAACCCGCAACCCCTGGTCGAGAACTTCGGTGACCTGACCATCGACGGGGTGCCCAAGCGACGGCCCAACCCCAACATGATCCACAGCGCCTTCGCCTGGAACGTGGGGCGCAAGGCCTACACGGTGA
>JASLBX010000029.1 GCA_030146385.1 Jiangellaceae bacterium
GTCAACCACACCCGGCAGGTCGCGGGACGAGTGGTACTCGGGGTACGGGACACTCCCGAGCCGGGCCGCGGGGATGTCCGCCCTCTCGAACGACCAGTGGTCGCTTGCCCGGTTCTCGCACGAGTTCGCCCCGATGCCGGCGCCTTCTGCTGCCTCGATCAGGGCGTTGCGTATCGCCGTAGTGCCGGTGCCGCCGGTGCAGATGGGGACGCTGGACGTGGCCACGCCGACCCGGTCGAGCGAGACCATCGCGGTCACCGAACCTCGGCTGCCCAATTCGCGCACGAACTGCTGCGACCCGAAGTGGTGCATCTCATCGCCTGAGCCCCGCGGCTCCTCGGCGCCGAAGGCGACGAACCGCACGTCGACAGGCGGTGGTTCGGTCGCGGCCAGCCGGGCGAGCTCGATCACCACCGCGACGCCCGACGCGTTGTCCTCGGCGCCGGGCGCCACCCCGACGGTGTCCAGATGTGCTCCGATCACGACGTGGGGCGCGTCGGGGTCAAAGCCGGGCGGATCGGCGATCACGTTGGCGGACGTGCCCGGCTCGACGACCGTCCCCCATTGGGGCCGGTACGAGGGGTCGCCTCGCGGGACGGGTACGTCCACCTGCGCGACCTCGTAGCCGAGCTCGGCGAACTGATCCGCGACCCAGTCGGCGGCCTCGTGGAACGCCGGTGACGTAGCCTCGCGCGGTCCGATCTCGCCTGCAAGATGCGAGACGGTTGCCATGGCTCGTTCGGGGTCGAATTCCACGGGAGGCTGGTAGGTGGCAGTGACGGGCTCGGTCGGGCTGGTCCCCTGCCCGTCCGGCCCGGCAGTCGGCGGCGGGTCCGTGGCCGTGAGAGCGGGCTGTGTCTCCGCACCGGCATCACCATCACTCGGCGGCTCGTCGTTGCCGGTTCCAGTGCACGCGGCAATGAGGGCGCTGCCCGCCAGGACCGCCGCAACTGCCTGTCGCACCTTCATCAGGCCTCCCATGGGAACCCACGCGGAGCCCACGCACCAAGTTCACTGGGGCCGGCCGTGAAGAAGCACCGGACCGATCTTGAAATCCGCCCGGGTTTGGACAATATTGCGCAGTTCTGAGCAAGATCGGTCCGGCAGTTCTTCACATCGAAGCGCCGACGGCGGCCTCGAGGTAGCCGTCCGCGATGAACTGGCGGACGCGGCGCAACAGGTCGGCCCGCAGCGCGTGTGGATCGACGTCCAGAACCGCGGCTACGGCGTCGATGAGGGTGCCGACCGGCAGAGCGCCATCACACGCCCCGACCAGCGCCGCCTCGGCCGTACCGACCTCGACCGCTCGGCGGAAGCCACGTTGCTGCCGGAGGACGACGTGGGACGGATCCTCTGCACCCGGCGGGCCGACCTGCTCCTGTACGACGTCGTCGGCCAGTCGTAGCCGCGCCGAGAGCAGATCGTCGTCCCAGGCCAGCCCTCGCAGTGTTGTGACGCGATCGAAGTACTCGGCCACCGCCGGCCCGAGCGGCTGCTCGACCGCGTGCGGCCAGTCCTCGATCCGGACAGACGGCTCGCCGGTGCCCGCGGCCCGCAGCATGATCCACCCGAAGCCGATGCCCTCCACCCGCTGCGACTCGAACCAGGCCAGCCACGCGTCGTACCGGCTCACATAGTCGGGCCGGGCCGGGTCGCCGGCGTCACGCAACCACAGTTCGACGTACGCGGCGGGGTCCTGCACTTCGCGCTGGATCACCCAGGCGTCGCAGCCGGTGTCGGCCATCCACCCGCGAACCCGTTCTCCCCAGTTCTCGCCGGAGACGTGCATCCAGTTGGCAAGTGACTGCAACACGCCGCCCTCCGCGAGCCGGCCGGCGCCGTCGGCCACCACGCGCCTGGACAGCTCGTCGCCTGGTAGGCCGCTGTCGCGGTAGACATGATGGCCACCCGGCGAGATGACGAAGGGCGGGTTGGTCGCGATCAGGTCGAACCGCTCCCCGGCCACGGGCTCGTAGAGGCTCCCGGCCCGCAGATCCACGTCCACACCGTTGAGCCGGGCCGTCATCGTGGCAAGGGCCAGCGCGCGGCGGTTGACGTCCGTCGCCACCACGAGATCGGAATGCCGGGCGAGGTGAAGGGCCTGGACGCCGCACCCGGTGCCGAGATCCAGCGCGCGCCCTACCGGACGCCGGACCGTGACCTGCGCCAGCGTCGACGACGCAGAGGAAACGCCGATCACGTGGTCGTCTGCCACCGGCTCGATCCGGCCGTCCAGCCCGGGGGTCAGGTCGCTGACGATCCACCAGTCGCCGGCGTCGTCGGCGTATGGACGGACGTCCACGATCGCGCGGACCGTGTCGTCCTCGACGGCGAGCAGCCCGCCCTTGATGAGCTCAGCCAGCGGGAGTACTCGGTCGGCGGCAGCGCTCGGGACGGGCATTTGCAGCGGCCAGAGCCGGGTGAGAGTCTCCAGCGGCGACCCACCGGATGTCGCCCTGCGGCCGGGAGTTGTCTCGTTGCGGTTCAGCGCCGCCGACGCAACCGGGCCGAGCAGTTCGGTGACGGAATCGACTGTGTAGTCGGCCTTCGTCAGCGCCTCGCGCAGCCGCCCGATGCCATCACTGGTGAGTGTCGGATGTGCCACACGCCCTCCCGCCCGCGATTCTCTGCCCATCGTGGCACGGCTCGTAGGCTCGCCCTCGTGAGTGACCCGATCGCAGCCCTGCCGGTGAACGAGGACTACGGCCACTTCACGGCCATGCAGGTCTGCGGCGGAGCCACGCGTGGTCTCCAACTCCACTTCGAACGCCTTGACGCGGCGAATCGGGAGTTGTTCGGCGAGCCGCTGGCCGCGAATGTCGTTCGGGAACGGCTCCGGCAGTCGCTAGGTGGCAGGGCCGATGCGTCCGTGCGGTTCAGCATCCACCGTCCGGCCGCGACACCTGTCGCCGCGCCGTTGATCGTCGTGACCGTAGACGATCCAGTCGCGATGCCGGCCGGGCCGCTTCGCCTGAAGAGTGCCGTGTACCAGCGTCCGCTCGCGCACCTCAAGCACCTCGCGTCCGCAGGCCAGGGCCACCGCCGGCGGGAGGCGCTCGATGCCGGATTTGACGAGGCCCTGCTCACGAGCAGGAACGGTGAGCTCTCCGAAGGCGCCATCACCAACGTGGCATTCCTGGACGGGACGACGGTGGTCTGGCCCGATGCCCCCGCCCTGCCCGGCATCACGATGCAACTGGTCGTCCCGGCCCTCGCCGAGCGGGGTTTTCCGTCAGTGCGCCGGGTCGTTCGGCTGGGCGACATCGGCTCGTTCGATGGGGCATTCGTCACGAACTCGTGGGGTGTGGCGACCGTCGCCGGCATCGACGACGTCGAGATACCGGTCGACGGCCCGTTCGGGCGTACTCTCGCCGCGGCCTACGAGTCGGTGCCCTGGGATCCGATCTGACCCCGAGGTCACTTCCCGTGGCCGTTGGGCCGGTCCGTGACCTCGTGCCAGACGTCGCCGTCGGCCAGATCTGCGTCCTCCTCGGGCACCGGCTCCGGAACTCGACCGGTGGGCTCGCCGAAGAATTCGCGTACCTTCTCGCCGAACGCCGTCGCCTTCTCGGGGTCGATCATGAACGTGACGTCCTCGACCGCCCGGCTCACCGCGTCCCTGATCTTCGCCTCGTCGAAACTCGCGGCCGCTGACCCGACGAACGAGCTGATCTGGTCGGAGAGCCTGCGCATCGTCTCACCGACGACGTCGTCCATCGCCGTCTCGTGAGTCGGGCATGGCGGCAGGGTGGAGGGTTCGGGACGGTCGACTCGCTGGCGGGTTCGCCATGCGGGGTCGTGTAGGTACGCGCTCTCGCCAACCGTGTACCTGCAGATCAGGCCCTCGGACGCGAGTGCATCCAGATCGGCCGCCATCGCATCTGTGCCGTGCTCGTCCGCTCGCAACGGCCAGAGGTAACCGTTGAGGACCGCTGGCTGATCGTTTGCGCGACCGGCGTCGTCCAGGACGGTCGGCAGGTATGCATATGTGTATGCGGCTGTCAGTGGCAACTGGGCCAACCGCTCGTCCTGGGCATCACGTGGGTGGACCGTGCGCCGCTGCTGAGTCATGGCCGCCTCCTTCTGTCGTGGCCTGACTCGTCCAGTATTGCTCGCGCCGTCGTGCGACGATCGGGGGCATGGACGTCGTATCGATCCACGCACTAGCGAAAAGCCAGCTTTCGGCGGCCGAGTCGGCAGACAGCGGACGCGGCTCGGTGACCGTGTACGGCCGGGCCGGCGCCCGATTGCGACAGACCCTGGTCGCTCTCGCCGCCGGACAGGTGATGGGTGAGCACAAGAGCCCGGGCGATGCGTCCTTGCTCTGCCTGCAGGGTCGGGTACAGCTGCGGTCCGGGGGATCCAACACCGAACTGGGACCAGGCGACTTCGTCGGCGTACCGCCGCAGCGGCACGACGTGGCGGCCGTGGAGCCGTCGGTGCTGCTGCTCTCCGTCGCCTTGCACTGAGCCATGCGCGCGCCCGTCTGGTAAACGATCAGGTGACCCGCACGGTGCGTCCGACCAGGTCACGAAACGCCCTACCTCACCTGATCGCCGCGGCAGCGGCGATCAGGTGAGGTAGTGGCGATCAGGTGACCAACGTCAGGCGGTGGTGACCTTCGCCGGCTCGTCCGACGCCTCGATGGCGACCGGCCGGCGCTTCGAGATCCACACCGCACCAACCACGACCAGCGCCGCGAACCCGGCGATGCCGTACCGCAGTGCGTCGTTCGCGTCGTCGCCGATCGTCATCGTCACAATGGCCGGAGCGATCAGCAGCGACACCAGGTTCATCACCTTGATCAGCGGGTTGATCGCCGGCCCGGCGGTGTCCTTGAACGGGTCGCCGAC
>JASLBX010000048.1 GCA_030146385.1 Jiangellaceae bacterium
AGTCGTCCTATCTGTGCGACAACGTCGTCGTCGCATCAGGACCGTTCGGACGGAAGGCACAGGTGCCGGAGTTCGCTCACGAGCTCGACCCGTCGATCGTCCAACTGCACTCGAGCGAATATCAGAATCCAGGCCAACTTCAGGAAGGCCCGGTGCTGGTCGTCGGTGCCAGCCATTCCGGCAGCGACGTCGCCCACGAGGTTGCCTCCGCCGGGTTCGAAACCGTGCTGAGCGGACCGATCCGTGGCGAGGTACCGCTGAACATTGAAAGCCCGCCCGCCCGCGTGGTCTCTCCTGTTCTGCTCTTCCTGGGCAAGCACGTGCTCAACCTCAGGACGCCGATCGGCCGCAAGATGCGTCCGGCCGTCCGGGCTCACGGTGGCCCCCTCATCCGGGCCAAGCGCGCCGACCTGGAGCGCGCCGGCGTCGACATCGTGGCGGACAAGACGGTCGGCGTGCAGGAAGGTCGACCGGTGCTCGCCGACGGACAAGTGCTCGACGTGGCCAACGTGGTCTGGTGCACCGGGTTCCGGCAGGACTTCTCCTGGATCGACGTCCCGGCCATCGGCGAGGACGGCTGGCCGATCGAGACCCGTGGCGTCGCGGACGGCTCCCCTGGCCTGTACTTCACCGGGTTGGCATTCCAGTACGCGTTCGCGTCCATGCTGGTTGGCGGTGCGGGACGGGACGCCAAGCACATCGCGCGCCACATCGCTACGCCCACCTCGACAAAATCGGCGCAGAGCCAGGTGACACCCGCCGGGCGCGCCTGAGCACCTTAGGGTGTATCCGTGCGCATCGTCAGGCTGCAGATCCAGCAGGAGCCGCTCAAGCGCGGCGACAAGCCCCACCGCTGGTACGACCCCGCGCCCATCCGCCAGGTCGAACGGCTGCTGGTGGACGAGCGCGGTGCGACCGGGGTGATCGACGGAGACAAGGTCATCGATGTCCACCACGTCGATCACCCCAGGACGCGGAACCACGGCCAGGCCAGCGGGCTGTCTGTCGGGTTCACCGCACACTACGAGGCGATGCGGGCTCGGTTCGGCGAGCGCGTGGCCGATGGCGTCGCAGGCGAGAACGTCCTCGTCGATTCCGAAGAGCAGATGACTCGCGAACGTCTGGCTGGCGGTGCCTTCCAGACGCACGATGGCCGCACCATCCAGTTCGCCGATGTCCACGTGGCCGAGCCCTGCGTCGAGTTCAGCAGGTACGTCCTCGGCGTCGAGCCGGGCGACACGTCCCAGCCCATGCGCGAGCCGCTGCGTGCCCTCATGGGCGGCATGCGGGGTTTCTACGTCGCACTAGCCGAGCCTGTCGAGCTCACGGTCGGCGACGAGCTGCTGCTGCCATCACAGTGAGCTCACGACGGCGGCGCGCACAACCGGAATCCTGCGCCGCTGTGCGTCCCGCCCATTGCTTCGCTGTGCAACCAGGCCTAGGGTCGGACGACATCGCAGCTGGTCTTACGTCACAAGGGAGTGCCGGAAGATGCCGACCACGCTCCGTCCCGCCCTGCTCCTTCCGATAGCGCTCATCGCCGCCGTGCTGGGCGGCGCACCCGCCGCGAGTGGACAGGTAACCGAGGCCGACTCGCCCGTCCAGTACCCGTTCGCCTGCACGGCCCAGGACCACGGGCTCGAGCTGATCGTCGACAACCAGGACGGCGAAGGCGTCGAAGTCCGCGGAGAGGACGGCGGACTCCTCGGCTACAGCCGTGACTGCAACGCCGAGACGCGCATCTGGTACTACGCAGCTGACACGAACGGCAACCTGCACGTCATCCGCGATCACGACGAGGGACCCATCGACAGCATCGAGGGCCGGCTCGGCGGCGCCACTCTGGCGACCACCACGCTGACCGACGGCCGCGAGGTTCCGTATGTGGTTCGGCACGAGCGCGGCGTCATCAACCGGTTCATCTACTCGGCCTCCATGCTCACGACGGTCGAGGAGGTCACCGGCGGCACACCCGACGAACCCGACCGCGCCAACTGGAACGGCCGGCTGCTGTTCCAGTTCCAGGGCGGCGTGGGCATCGGACACAGCCAGGGCCGATACGACGACGGCGGCACCCGTGCCCGCGCCATCAAGGGCGACCCGGACCGGCTCGGCAAGGGCTACGCCGTCATCTACTCGACCGGCACCCGCACCGGCGACCACTACAACCTCATCGTCGGCGGGGAGACGGCGGTCCAGGTCAAGGAGCATTTCGTGGCCACGCACGGCGAACCCGACTACACGGTGGGGCTCGGCGGTTCGGGCGGCGGCATCCAGCAGTACGTGTACGCGCAGAACCACCCGGAACTACTGGACGCGCTCGTTCCCCAGCGCAGCTACCCGGATATGACGACGCAGACGATCCACGTCGGCGACTGCGCGCTCCTCGACCGCGTCATGGACCTCGAAGTCGACGACACGGAGTTCTGGGCCGATTGGGACAACCGGGAGCTTCTGCAGGGTCTCAATTCGATCGAGGGCTACCTCGGCTCGAACGCCCGCGGTCTCAACCAGGCCAAGCAGTTGCTCAGCCAGTTCGGCGTCAACCTGCCGCAGCAGACCGGTTCCAGCGAGTGCCTGGAGGGCTGGCTCGGCCTGCTGCCGCTGGCGATGAACCCCGTCTATGGCACCGAATCCAACTGGGACCTGCTCGGCGACCAGGTCGACCAGATCGAACGGACGCACTGGGACGACGTGCGAGAGGTCTACGGCACCGACCCCGAGACCGGCTTCGCCCGAGTGCCGTGGGACAACGTGGGCGTCCAGTACGGCTTGCGCGCCGTCGCATCTGGCGAGATCACTCCGGACCAGTTCCTGGACGTCAACGCCAAGGTGGGCTCCTGGAAGGAGACACCGGACATGGTGCCGGAGGGCGTGCCGTTCGAGAACGAGCAGGTCGTGATCGGACGGATCGCCGCCGAGCGCGGCATCACGCCGGCCCAGGTGCTGGCCGGGCTTGCGACAGGCGCCATCCCGTTCACCGAGCTGTTCGACCCGTGGTCGTCGCGCAACGCGCACACCTCAGCCGACGGCGGGACGACGCCCGCACCACGCCGATCCGGCGACCTCGAGGCGATCCGCGGCGCGTACGAGTCGGGCCTCGTCTTCCGGGGTTCCCTGCCGCGCGAGATTCCGATCATCGAGGCACGCGACCACCTCGAGCACGTCGTCGACATGCACAACTCGCACCAGTCGTTCGCCGTCCGACAACGCTTGCTGGATGCCCAGGGTCACCACGACGGCCAGGTCATCTGGTTCCTCGAGACGGACGAGAACGGCAACGGCCCGGCCGAGCAGTTCACCCACGAAGCGCTCGACACGATCGCCGAGTGGATGGCCAACCTGGCCGCCGACCCGTCGCTCAGCGTGACTGAGGCTGCGCCGGCCAACGGCGTCGACCGGTGCATCGGCGTGGACGGAGAGGAGATCGCCAGCGGGGACGGTGTGTGGTCGGGCATCCTGGACGACGCTCCGGAGGGTGATTGCACTGCCCAGTTCGAGATCCACACGACCTCGCGGATCGAGGCGGGCGGGCCGATCACCGGCGACATCTACAAGTGCCACCTCATGCCCGTCGAGTCGGCGGTCGTCGAGGACCTCTACGGCACGTGGGAGCCCACTGGCGCGCAGGTCGCCCGGCTGAGCGAGATCTTCCCCGACGGTGTGTGCGACTACGACCTGCCGAGCGTTGCCGACCCGGCCGCGGCCGTTCCCGACGCGCCCGCCGTCCGCGTGGCCGGGCCGGTTGTGATCGCACGGGCCGAGCCCGGTGCCACCGTCGAGCTGCGCAGCGGTGGCGAGGTCGTGGCGAGCGCGATCGCGAACCGGGTCGGCACCGCCGTGCTGCCCAATACCGCGGACGGCAAGTACGTGATTCGCCAGCTGGTGGGCCGCACAAAGAGCCTGCTCACCGCACCAATCATCGTCGGCTAGCGTCCGTTGAGGAGGCGGGCGCGCAGGGCTTCGCCGTCGGTGTCGGTCCAGCCGTTCCGCGCAAGCCAGCCGAGCGGGCCGTCGAACTCGCGGTCGAGGTAACCCAGGAAGGTCTGCATCGCCTCCGGGCGTGGCAGGTGCTCGTCGATCGAGCTGCCGTCGAGGTCAGCGGCGTAGGTCGGCGTGGACCGCAGTCGCCCGATGATCGCCTCCAGGCGCTCACCCGTGGCCACGTAGTCGGCGACGATGGCGTCCCGCTCGACGTCCGCCACCGAGAGCGCCATCGCGCAGATGACGCCTGTCCGGTCCTTGCCGGCGGCGCAGTGCGCCAGCGCGGCGCCGTCGCTGCTGGCCATCGTGCGGAGCGCCGCGAGCACGGAATCCGGCCGCCGTGAGAGGTAGCGCGTGTAGTACATGCCGGTCTGGTCCCAGACCGCGTCGCGCTCTTCGGGAAGGGTCCAGGGCAGGACGGCATCGGCCGCCTCGACGTCCGTACGCTGGCCGGCCTCCGGAAAGAGCGACAAGTGGTGCACCGTCACGTCGTCCAGCCGGTTCAGCGGGCCCGGCCCCTCGGATTCGAGCTCGACGCCGGTTCGCAGGTCGATGACGTCTCGAACCCCCAGCTTGCGGACCAGCAGCTCGACATCGTCGGCCGTCAGGTCCTGCAGGTTGTCCGAGCGGAGCACGCGGCCGAACTCTGTCGATTCGCCGTTGCGAGTCGGGAGCCCGCCCAGGTCACGAACGTTCGCTGCCCCCGCCAGTTGGATCCACCGCTCAGTCACTCCACTAACCGTATGCGGTCGCGGCGCAGGTTGCCGGGGCTGGGCCGGTCAGACGCCCGCCGGCCGGTCGGGACTCGGCGTCTCGTCGACCTCGGCCGGTGCGACATCGCCGGCAAACGCCGCAGCGGCTTTGTCCGGCGGTACGGTTGACCCGTGTCCGAGGCCAACCAGCAGCCCACCGAAGAGGAGATCCGCCAGTACCTGAGCCAGCTCCGCGGCACGCCCGCGGTTCAGGTTGTCTCCGAGATCCTGTTCGGGTTGCTCAATGCTGCCCAAGCCAAGCTCGGCCGCAACGACGGCCGCTTGATGATTGACCTGTCCGGCCTGGTGCTCGACCACGCCCGCCGCTATCTGCCGTCCGACCAGGCAACCCAGCTCGACGAGCTGCTCAGCCAGCTACGCATCGGCCAGGTGCAAGCGGAGAAGGAGGTCGCCGCCAAGGGCGAAGCCGAGCCCAACGACCTGGCGGAGGCCCCGCCTCCTCCCACTGCCACGCAGCCCGCCGCTCCCCAACAGCAGCGGCCCGCCAGCAAACTTTGGGTGCCCGGACAGGGCATGTGACGCGCGTCATCTTGGGGCAGATGCAACCTAACTGGCACCATAGGCGTCTGCTCGGTCAGAAGGGTGGCGCGAAAGGCGCCGATCCTGAGAGTGAGGAAGGGCGCTTCGCGTGGCACGAGGCAGGTCGGTCGCCGTCATACTGGCGGCGATCGTTACAGCAGTAGCAGTCGCGAGTGGGGTCGCGTTCGGGGTCAGCCAGCTGACCGACAATGAGGACGCCCCCGACGTCGCGACACCCGTGGCTGCACCACAAACATCAGAAGAACCGTCGCCGGTCGCAACACCGACACCGACCGAGACACCGACACCGACCGAGACGCCAACGCCGGCCGAGACGCCAACGTCCACCGCGATGTTCAAGCTCGGCGACAGCGGCGACGGGGTGCGGGAGCTCCAGGCGCGGCTCAAGCAGATCGCCTGGTACGAGCCAAAGATCACCGGCGACTTCGACGACGTCACGTTCCAGTCCGTCGAGGGCTTCCAGGCCAAGCGGGGTATCGACGTCACCGGCGAGGTCGACCAGGAGACCTGGGACCGGCTGGTCAGCATGACCCGCGAGCCCACCGACGACGAGCTGCACAACCGCGTCGTCGCCGGCCCGACGATCATCGGTCCGAACGACTCCGGCGATCGAGTGCGCGAACTGCAGGCACGGCTCAAGCAGATCGGCTGGTTCGAAGCGGACGTCACAGGCAACTACGGCTCGGTCACGAAGGAGGCCGTGGCGGGTTTCCAGACCAAGCGCGGCATCCCGTCCACCGGCGAAGTCGACCAGAAGACGTGGGACCTGCTCGTCGGCATGACCCGTACTCCCACGGACGACGAGCTGCATAACCGCAAGCCAGCGGGCAGCAGCGACGGCAGTCTGCCGCAACAGTGCCAGACGGGCCGGGTGATGTGCATCGACAAGACCGGCCTGAACCTGCGGTGGGTCATCGACGGCCAGATCAAGATGACGTTCGACGCCCGGTTCGGCTCCGAGCTGACGCCGACTCGCGAGGGAATGTTCAGCGTGTACTGGAAGTCGGAGGACCACGTGTCGTCGCTGTACGACACCCCCATGCCCTACGCGATGTTCTTCGATGGCGGGCAGGCTGTGCACTACTCGCCTGACTTCGCGGCGAACGGTTACGACGGCTCGTCCCACGGGTGTGTGAACATCCGCGACAAGGACGGCATCGCAGCCCTGTTCGACCAGGTCAACGTCGGCGACAAGGTATACGTCTACCGCTCCTGACCCGTTCCGGTCGATCACGTTCAGCATGCCTACGGGTGCCGTACCACGCGCGTGCGGGTGGTACGGCACCGGTGCGCCTGGTGGAGTGGCCCAGATTCGGTGACGTGACAACGGAACCGGTCTCCGTCCCGCGGTGTAGGAAAGGGTGAATGGAACGACCGGAGCGGCGGCAACCCGGCAACGCCGACGTCACCGACCAGGTCGCCGTTGACCGCGTGCGCGCCGGCGACCGGGATGCGTACGCCATTCTCGTCCGGAGGCACGCTGCCGCCGCTCACCGGGCCGCATTCATCTTCGGGGCCGGATCGGACGCGGAGGACGTGGTGCAAGTGGCATTCGTCAAGGCGTTCGAGGCGCTGCCCCGGTGCCGCGACGGCGCTGCGTTCAAGCCGTGGTTCCTGCGCATCGTCATCAACGAGGCCAAGAACGCGAAGCGGGCGGCCGGTCGCCGCTGGTCCGCAACGCAGCGGCTCGCCACGCTCGACGTCCCGCTGGACGTCCCGGACCCGGCCAGTTCGGCGCTGGAAGGAGAACGTCGTGCCGAGCTCATGACGGCAGTGCGCCGGCTGCCAGCGACCCAGCAGCGCGTGGTCGCCTGCCGGTACTTCCTCGAGCTCGACGAACGGGAGACCGCGACTGCACTCGAATTGCCCGCCGGGACGGTCAAGTCCCGCTTGTACCGCGCGCTCCGGCGGCTCGAGCACGAACTGTCTCCCGGTGTGGAGGTGGCCGACCATGACCGCTGAACGGCTGACGCAGGAGCTTCACGATCTCGGGCGCGCCATCGATGTTCCGCCGATCGACACC
>JASLBX010000059.1 GCA_030146385.1 Jiangellaceae bacterium
GACAGCGTCACGGTCTCGGATGTCCGCTCGGCCAGCCATTCACACGCGGTGCGCGCCCGCCGGGCGATGTCCGGCCCGACGACGACGGCCCGGGCCAGATGCACCAGTCCGAACCCGAGGTGGTACTGCCCGGTTTCGGCGTGCTGCTCGACCAGCCCACGGCTCTCGAGCGTGCTAAGCAGCCGGAACGCCGTCGATTTGTGGACGTCGAGCGCCTCGCCGACCTCGGTCACGCCGGACCATCCGTTGCGGGCGAGGAACTCCAGGACGGCGACGGCCCGGTCTACCGACTGGACCCGGTCTAAGCCATTGTTCTCTGCACGCACGGGACCGCACCTTACCGAGAATGCCGTCGGCGGATCTCGTCGGTTACCGCACGCAGGACCTCTTGGGCGTCGCCGATGACGGCGTAGTGGGCTCGCGTGACCATCGGCGCCTCCGCGTCGGTGTTGATCGCCAGGATGGTCTTGGAGCCCATACACCCGGCCCAGTGCTGGGTGGCGCCGCTGATTCCGGCCGCGATGTACACCTTCGGCGTGACCTTGGTACCGGTCTGCCCGACCTGGTCACTATGCGGACGCCAGCCGTTGTTGGTCGCGACACGCGAGCAACCCACGGCCCCGCCGAGCAGTTCGGCCAGGTCCTCAAGGACGGCGAAGCCTTCGGCACTGCCGATCCCACGCCCGCCGGAGATCACCACCGGCGCCGTCGCGAGCGTGACTCCGCTGCCGGCGGTCGCCCGCTCGACCAGGCTGAGCCGGCCGTCGTCCGAACCAGCCGGCAACTCTCGCACGGGCACCTCGTCGGCCGTTGACGGCGTCTGCTCGCCGGCCACCCGCGCGCCGGGCGCCAGCGTCACCAGTTTGGTCGGCGCTACCAGCTCGGCTTCCTCCAGTAGTACGCCCCCGCCGCGCATCCGCGTAACCAACCACCCCGACCCGCCATTGAGCTCGAGGGTGACGCAGTTCGCGGCCAAGGGCACCCCGGCTCGAGCGGCCAGGTGGGCCATGACCTCGGTGCTCCGTTCGGTCGACGGCGCGAGCACGGCGGCGGGCGGCCCTCCGTCCAGCAAAGTCGCGAGACCGTCGGCCGCCACGGCCGGGAGCACGCCCTCCGGCACGGCCACCGCCTCGACCGGCGAACCGGTCACTGTTCCAACATGGCGCGCAACCGAAATGACCTCATCCGAGCTTGCCGGCGAGCCACGATCAAGAACGGCCAGGACGGTCATAGCAGCTCCTCCAGCAGGTCGGCGACGGCGGACGCGGCGTCCGGGCCCTTGCCGAGTACCACCGTCTCGGTCACCGTCTGCTCGGGCAGCCGCAGCCGGACCGTCCGCAGCCCGTCAGCCGGCACGTCGGCCCTCACCACCCGGATCTGAGCCTTGGCGGCCCGCAGCCGCCCGCGCATCGACGGGTAGCGCGGCAGGTTGAGGCCCTCCTTGACCGCCGCGGCCGCGGGCAACGCCACCTCGTACACCTCGACGCCGTCGGCAACCGGGCGCCGCAGCCGCACGCGTTCGCCGTCCATCACCTCGACGCCCTTGATCCCGCCCACGATCGGCACCCCAAGGGCATGGGCGACGCGAATTCCCACCTGGTAGTGGCCCGCGTCGGCCGACTCATTGCCGAAGAACACCAGGTCGAACGGTCCGACCTCGGACACCGCCGCAGCGATGGCCGCCGCCGTCGCCTCCGGACCAGGGTCGGCGCCATCGACCGCAACCCGCACGGCGGCGTTCGCGCCCATTGACAGTGCATACCGGAGCTGCTCGTCCGCCTCCTCGGATCCGACGGTCAGCACCGTCACCGAGCCGCCGTGGTCAGAGACGATCCGCACCGCCTCCTCCACGGCGCACTCTTCATGCGGTCCGATCGTGAAGCCGAGGTGGCGGGTGTCCACGGCCCGTCCGTCCTCGGTCAGGGTGATCGACGACCCCGTCCCCGGGACTCGCTTCACGCACACCAGGACGTCCATGCCAGCTCACGCCTTCATTCGGGTGTCGTCCGGGTCGAACAGCGGCGTCCGCCCCGCCCGCGCTACGGTCACCGGATACCGCTCGCCCATGTACTGGACGCTGAGCTTGGTGCCCTCGTCCGCGTAGCCGGCCGGGAGGTACGCCATCAGCAGGTACGCACCCAGCGACGGCCCGGAGCCTGCGCTCGTCACGTAGGACGGACGTCCCTTGGCGTCCACCAGACGCTCGCCGTCAGCGGTCAGGATCGGCTCACCGCCCTGCGGGTAACGACGAATTCCGGCTGCGCTGTCATGATCGTCGACGGTCAGGGTGCACAGGGTGGCCGCGGGCTCGGTCTCGCGAGCCGCGACGTAGGCGGCCTTGCCGATGAAGTCGGCGTCCTTGACCCGGCGCAGGGCCAGCCCGGCTTCGACCGGGTTGTAGTCCAACTCCAACTCGGCGCCCATCAGCCGGTAGCCCTTCTCCAGCCGGCCAGTCGTCCCGTACACCCCGATCCCGGCCGGGACGACTCCGAGCGGCCGGCCCGCCTCGTACAAGGTTTCCCACAGCCGCCGACCCTGCTCCATCGGGGCGTGCAGCTCCCAGCCGAGCTCGCCGACGTACGAGATGCGCAGCGCAAGCACCGGGACGCCGTCCACCGCGATCTGCTGAGCCGTCCCGAACCCGAAGGCCTCGTTGGACACGTCCGCGGACGTGACGGACGCGACCAGGTCACGCGCCCGCGGGCCCCACACGCCGACGGTGCACACGGCCGACGTCATGTCGCTGAACTGGACGGATCCGTCGGACGGAAGGTGGGAGGTGAACCACTTGCGGTCGCGGGCGCCGTCAGCACCGCCGGTGATGATCCGGAAGTAGTCGTCGCCGACGCGCACGATGGTCAGGTCGCTGCGGAAGCCACCGCCCGCGTCCAGGATCGGGGTGTAGATCAGCCGCCCGACCGGCCGGTCGACCCGAGCCATCGCCATCCGCTCCAAGTAATCGAGCGCGCCCGGGCCGGTGACGTCGAACTGGGCGAACGCGGTCAGGTCGATCATCGCGACCCGCTCCCGCATGGACACGTGCTCGGCGTTGATGATCGGCGACCACCAGCGGGCGTCCAACTCGTGCGGCCGCTCCTCGACGGGGAACTCATCAAGCAACGCCTGGTTGGACGAGTACCACTGCGGCCGTTCCCATCCGCCTACCTCGAAGAACTCGGCCCCCAGCGAAACCTCGTGGGCGTAGAACGGCGACACCCGCTGCGGCCGGTTGGACGCCCACTGCTCGCGGGGGTGCACGATGCCGTAGGTCTTGTTGTAGCCCTCGGATGCGCGGGCCTTGACGTGCTCGCGCAGCCGCTGGTGGGGGTAGAACCGCGAG
>JASLBX010000077.1 GCA_030146385.1 Jiangellaceae bacterium
GGAGACCCCCGCGCCCAAGCGCATGGCGCCGTTCACCTTCGCGCTGACCGCCGACATCGAGGATGAAGCCGCCACGGGCCGGCTCGTACTGCTGCACGACCCCGACGGGCAGGAGGCGTGGCACGGCGAGTTCCGGCTTGTCACGTACGTCCGGGCCGCGCTCGAGCCCGACATCGCAGCCGATCCGTTCCTGCCCGCCGTCGGCTGGGCCTGGCTCACCGACGCGCTCGCGGGGCAGAGTGCCCAGTACACGGCGCCGAGCGGTACGGTGACTCGCGTGGCATCGGAGTCCTTCGGCGGTATGGCCGACGAGCCGCCGACGGCTGACATCGAGATCCGCGCATCCTGGACGCCACTGGAGCGTGACATGACTCCCCACGTTTTCGCCTGGGGTGAGGTGCTCACCACTGCTGCCGGACTGCTCCCGCTCCCGGCCGGCGTCGTCGCGATCCCGTCGCAGCGAGGTGCGACACGACGGTGACGGACATTGCCAAGCCCCTTCTTGAACCGCGGCAGGGGCTACCTGAGGTCGTCGCCGATCAGGCTGCCCTCGACAGTGTCATCGCGGCTTTCACCGATGCGAGCGGGCCGGTCGCCGTCGACGCCGAACGCGCGTCCGGCTACCGGTACGGCCAGCGCGCGTACCTAGTCCAGCTGCGCAGGGAGGGAGCCGGAACCGCGCTGATCGATCCGATTGGCTGCCCGGACCTGAGCGCGCTGGGCGACGCCCTGTCCGACGTCGAGTGGGTGCTCCACGCCGCCAGCCAGGACCTACCCTGCCTCGCCGAGGCGGGTATGCGCCCCACCCGCCTGTTCGACACCGAGCTGGCCGGCCGGCTACTCGGCTACCCGCGCGTGGGGCTGGGCCCGCTCACCGAGACCGTGCTCGGGTACGCCCTGGAGAAGGGGCACTCGGCGGTCGACTGGTCCACCCGCCCACTGCCGGACGACTGGTTGAGATACGCCGCTCTGGACGTCGAACTACTCGTGGAACTGCGCGACGCCCTTGACGCGGAGCTGCGTGCGGCCGGAAAGCTGGAATGGGCGCTGGAGGAGTTCGCAGCGCTCGCCCGGTGGGAGACCCCGGAGCCGAAGGCGGACCCGTGGCGCCGTACGTCGGGCCTGCACCGGGTACGCGACCGGCGTCGCCTGGCCGCCGTCCGCGAGCTGTGGGAGGCCCGTGACAAGCTGGCGCGCCGGCGCGACGTCTCGCCCCGGCGCGTGCTGCCCGACGCGGCCATCATCGAAGCCGCCCTGGCGATGCCGGCGTCCAAGGCCGAGCTGACCGCGCTGCCGGTCTTCCGCGGCCGGGCGCAGCGGCGCGAGGCGAGCCGCTGGTTCGCCGCCATTACGCAGGCGAGGGAACTGTCCGAGCGCGTGCTCCCGCCGCTGGCTGCCCGGTACGACGGTCCCCCGCCGGCCAGGTCGTGGGCATCGAAGGAGCCGGCCGCAGCCGCCCGGCTCGCCGCCGCCCGGGAAGCCGTGGGTGAGGTAGCCGAGGCGCACACGCTGCCCGTCGAGAACCTGCTGGCTCCGGAGACACTCCGCCGGGTGGTGTGGTCGCCGCCGGACCCGGTTTCCGAGGAGACCGTGGCCGAGGCCTTCCGGAAGTACGGCGCGCGCGACTGGCAGATCCGGCTGACAGCGGGCGTCGTGGCCGAGGCCTTCGCCACCACCCCGTGAGGAGGAGTTAGTCCTCGACGATGTGCTGGGCGAACCGCTCGCGCGCGGCCGTCCAGGCGTACCGGTCGAACCGTCCGTCGTCGCGCAGCGCGGCCACCGCGTCATATCCCATCTGCATGGCGTGGTGGGCGTTGTCGTGGACGAACAAGCCCTGCCGGCCGAAGCTCACCACCCGCCGGAGCATCCGCGACCAGTGGTCGATCGCCTCGAGGTGCTCCTCGAATCCGACCCGGTAGATCGGATAGACCTGGCCCAGCCGCCTGCTCTCGACGCCCGTCCGATTGACCTTCGGCAGTCCGGTGAGCGCGAGCGCCTCGTCGACCACGTCGCCGAGCGACTCGTCGTCCATGCCCCACACCTCGTCGGTCATCGAGCACGGGATCTCGGCGCACAGGACTGAGCGGTCGCGCGGGTCGGCGGCGCTGTCGCGGTAGTTGGCCGGCTCGGAGATCCGGGTGATGGGCGTCTCCGGGCCGGGGATGGAGTGCGCGTCGTACGGCGTCCAGCGCCCGCCTTTGTGCACTACATAGACCAGGAGCATCGCGCGGTACCGCAGCCGGGCGGCGGACTCCATGTCGGTCAGCGACGGCGCCGGCCGGCAGATGCGGGCCAGCTGCGGCAGCGGAAGAGTCGAGAACGCGTGCCCGCCCGTGACCACGTCGCCGTCCTGGGTCGAGACCACGACCTCGTCCTCGATCACCCGGACGCTGTCGACCTCCGCTTCCAGCCGGATCTGGGCGCCGGCGGCGGTCGCACCCTCGGCCAGCGCTTCGACGATCTGGCCGAAGCCACGGCGCGGGTAGTAGAACATCTCGCCGCGACCGTCGTCGGGACGGTGCCGGACCATGCGTGCGGCCACCTTCCACGGCGTGTTGGCCGACACGCGGCGCCGGGCCTGCTCTCCGCTGATGCGCTCGCCCGGCAGGCCCCACAGCTTGAGGGCATACGGGCCGTAGAGCGCGTCGTACAACGTCCGGCCGAGCCCGGCGCGCAGTACCTCGGCGTAGCTGTCGCCGGTGGGACGCCGCAGTGAAGCCGTCGCCGACTCGGCGGCGATCCGCGCCAGCATGGGACGCGGCAGCCGGCGCGCGAGCTCGGATGCCCGCAGCGGGAAGCCCACCCACCGCTCGGCCACCCGCAACCGGCCGCGCCGCGGGCGCAGTTGGAGGTCATCACCGAGCAGCTCCCGCAGGTCGGCCAACAGCATCGGCGGCGTGGAGGGATGAAGCCGCTGCGACCCGTGGTCGACGCGCATACCGGACACGTCGAACGAGGCTGCGAGCCCGCCGACCCGCTCGGCCCGCTCCAGAACCGTGACCTTCAAACCGCGCCGGGCCGCTCGCCAGGCAGCCGCGAGCCCGGCCGGACCGGCGCCCAGAACGATGAGATCATGCGAACGGCTCATTGGAGTTTGCAAGCCTAGCTGTATCGCCCCGGCCAGCACAGAGGCGGGAAGCCCGACCACCGCCACACGCGAAGCGAGCTTAGGCTATCCGAATCCGTCGTCTACGCCACGTTCCTGCTGCGTCCCGACGACAAGGCCGCGGCGGCCCGGTTCGTTCTCGCCGAGCTCGGCGGACCGTTGCAGGAGCTTGTCGAGATCCACGAGGGCGCGGACGCAGCCACGGTGCGGCGCCGGACCTGCTGCCTCTGGTTCACCGGCGA
>JASLBX010000110.1 GCA_030146385.1 Jiangellaceae bacterium
GTTCCGTCTGCGCGTCCAGCCACGGATTGTGCCCGTCCAGCGCCTTGAGTGCGGTGCGGACGGTGAAGTCGGACGGCCGGATCTGGTCGAGGGCGTCCCAGTCAACCGGGAAGGACACGGGCGTACCGGGCCTGGTCCGGGGGCTGTAGGCGGCGACGACCGTGGCTCCGCCGGCCCGGGTTGAGTCGATGAACACCTTGCCCTCGCGGTCCGCGCGGATGAAGGCGGTCGTCGCCACCGCTGGATCGAGCTGTTCGGCCCGCGCCGCGATCGCGCGGGTCGCCGCGGCCACGTCGGCGACGTCATGCGGCTGGATGGGGACGAATATGTGCAGGCCCTTGGCGCCGCTCGTCTTGACCACCCCTGACAGCCCGCCGTCGGCCAGGGCCTGACGCACTAGCCGAGCCGTCCGGACGACCGCCGTGAACCCGTCCGCCGTTGGCGGGTCGAGGTCGAGCACGAGATGCGTCGGGTGAGCCCAGTCGTCGCCACGAAAGAGCGTCGGGTGGTACTCGATCGCCCGCTGGTTGGCGAACCACAGCAGCGTCCGCCGATCGTTGCACAGCGCGTACGCCACGTCGCGCTTCGACGACTCAGCCCAGACCGTGACCGTCTGCACCCACGGCGGGGTGTACTTCGGGACGTTCTTCTGCATGAACGGTCGCTGGCCGCGGAGAACGCGAATGACCGACAGCGGCCGATCTCGCAGTTCCGGAAGGATGCGGTCGCTCAGCGCGTCGAGATAGTCGACGAGGTCGCGCTTGGTCGCCCCAGCCCCATCGAACAGCGGCTGGTCGAGGTTGGTGAGGGGCACGCCCTCCCGTTCGTCGTCCCGGCTCATGGCGCTATTCGCCCCTCCATTTGCCAGCGCGGACCCGCCCGGCCCGCTAACGTCGAAACAGGGTGAGTCGAACGTTGACCGAACACGAAAGGAACAACCATGGCGCTGCGTAGGAGAAGGCGCACCAGCCGCCGAAGTCGTATGCCCCTCATCGGCGGGATTGTCGCCGCCGTCGGATCGGCCGCGTTCGCAAGGCGCCGCAGGAGGACCCGGACGCTCGCGTAGCTCATCGGGCCTGGGGGAGTCGACCGCGTTTGGCGGGCGCTGACGGTGGCGGGACGACGGGCCCGATGTCGCCGTCGGGCGCCTCGTCCAGGTCGACGATGACCGGTGCGTGATCGCTGGGACCGGTGCCCTTACGCGCGTGCCGGTCGACCCAGGCCGCCTGGATCCGCTCGGCCACCGGCTTGGTCGCCAGCACCAGGTCTATGCGCATGCCGAGATCCTTGTGGAACATGCCTGCCCGGTAGTCCCAGTACGTGAAGACCCGCTCGAAGGGCCAGCGGTCGCGCACCACGTCGTGCAGGCCGAGCGCTAGCAGATCGGCGAGGGCGGCTCGCTCGGGCAGGGTGACGTGCGTCTGGCCGATGTACGCCTCTGGGTCGAATACGTCAGCGTCGGCTGGAGCGATGTTCATGTCGCCGCACACCATTGTCGACTCTGGCCCGACCTCGATGACGGCGCGGAGCGCTTCGAGCCAGGCCAGCTTGTAGTGGTAGTGCTCGGAGTCGGGCACCCGGCCGTTCGGCACGTAGACCGAGTGGACGCGCACGCCGCCACAGTTCGCCGAGACGGCCCGGGCCTCGGGATGCGGGAAGCCCGGCGCGCCCGGCAGCCCGACGATGACGTCGTCCAGGCCGACACGGGACAGGATTGCGACGCCGTTCCACCGGCCCTCGCCGTGGAGGGCCACCTCGTAGTCGCGTTTGGCCAACTCGTCGCCGAGCAGGTCGGTGAAGGCATCGTCGGCGAGCTTGGTCTCCTGTAGGCACACGACATCGGGCCGGCGCTGGTCGAGCCACGGCAGCAGGCGAGGGACCCGCTGTTTGACCGAGTTCACGTTCCACGTCGCTACTCGCACACGTCCTACGGTAACCGCCCGAACCGACAGCTCGATCAGGACGCGGTTGCGCCGTTGGCGGCGAACTGGAACGTGGTCATTCCATGGGGATCCTTGGCGAACGCCAGCACCTTGACCGGCTCGATCCGGAACACCACCGCCGGGTGGTCGTCCGAAAGGAAGACTCCGTCACCCACGTCGAAATGCCACTCGGAGCCGTATTTCTCCTCGTAGGCATCGGCGAGGACCTGCAGGCGATCGCGGTCGGTGACCCGCACTGCGACACCCTCGACAACGGCGTCGAAGCCTCGTGCCCAGGTGTTCGTGCCGGTCGTCAGGGCGACCCGCGTGTTGTGCTCGAGATTGCGCGCCTTCTGCTCGTCCAGGCCGGTGCAGAAGTGCGGGGCACCGTCGTGCCATATTCCGATGAGCGGGGTGACGTGGGGACGCCCGTCGGCGCGCACGGTGGTCAACCAGTAGAGCTCGGCCTCCGCCAGGAGCCGCTCGGTGTCGCCCCACCTCGCAGGTACGGCCTCAGGGCTGCTGAACCGTCCGTCCAGTTTGGTTGCTTGCGGCCTGGTCACAGTCGCCTCCTTGTTGCTGCGCGGACCTGAGTAGGTAGACCGGGCCGGCGTTGCAAACTCATCGGTGCTGCCGCGTCGTCCCGCGCAAGGACGACAGCGCGAGGGTGACCAGGCCCGCCGGGCGCTGGCACGATGGGACAATGGGCCCGTGACTCGGGTAGCGATTCTCGGAGCTGGACCAGGCGGGTACGAGTCGGCGCTGGTGGCCGCGCAGCTGGGCGCGCAGGTCACGGTCGTCGACCGGGACGGGGTCGGAGGCTCGGCCGTGCTCACCGACTGCGTCCCGAGCAAGACACTGATCGCCACCGCCGACGTGATGACCGAGGTCACCGAGTCGACCGAGCTTGGGGTGGTGCTGGGCGACTCGGCGGTCGGGGTCGACCTCCGTGCCGTCAACGCTCGAGTGAAATCCCTCGCCACGGCGCAGTCCGCCGACACTGCGGCAACACTCGAGAAGGCCGGCATCCAGATCATGCGTGGCACGGGACGGCTGGCGCCGGGAGACCGCGTCGTCGTGGACACACCGGACGGCCGTACCGAGGAATTCACTGCCGATGTCGCACTGATCTCGACGGGTGCGCGGCCCCGGGTCCTTCCGGACGCCAAGCCGGACGGCGAGCGGATCCTCAACTGGGAGCAGGTCTACGACCTGGACGAGCTTCCCGAGCGGCTGATCGTGGTCGGTTCCGGTGTCACGGGTGCCGAGTTCGCCAGCGGGTACAACGGCCTGGGGTCGGACGTCGTGCTGGTGTCATCTCGCGACCGCGTGCTACCCGGTGAGGACGCCGACGCCGCGCACGTCCTCGAAGACGTCTTCGCCCGCCGTGGAGTGACCGTGCTGGGGCGCTCGCGTGCGTCGTCCGTCCAGCGCTCCGGGGACGGCGTAGTCGTGACGCTGGAGGACGGCCGGACGGTCGAGGGCTCGCACTGCCTGATGGCCGTCGGATCGGTGCCCAACACCGAAGGGCTCGGGCTCGAGGACGTCAACGTGAAGCTCGACGAGCGCGGATTCGTGGCCGTCGACAAGGTGTCCAGGACTTCCGCCCGCGGGGTCTACGCCGCCGGCGACTGCACCGGTGTTCTGATGCTCGCTTCCGTGGCGGCAATGCAGGGCCGGATCGCGATGTGGCATGCGCTGGGCGACGCGGTGGCTCCGCTGGACCTGAAGACGGTGTCCGCCAACGTGTTCACCGAACCCGAGATCGCCACCGTGGGCTGGAGCCAGGAAGCCGTCAATGCGGGCGAGATCGATACCCGGATGATCATGATGCCGCTTGCCACGAACGCCCGGGCCAAGATGCAGGGCATCCACGACGGGTTCGTCAAGCTGTTCTGCCGCCCAGGCACGGGCATCATCGTCGGCGGGGTGGTCGTCGCGCCGCGGGCCAGCGAGCTGATCCATCCGATCGCCCTGGCCGTGGACGCCTCGCTCACCGTCGACCAGATCGCTCACTCGTTCACTGTGTATCCGTCGCTGTCCGGCTCGATCGCCGAGGCCGCGCGCCGACTGCACCTCCGCTGACGTTCTCGCGCCTGCTTCTCCCGCGTTGATCACGGGAGTTTGGTGGTACACGGTCGCCGGATACCACGAAACCATGATCAACGCGAGCGGGGGCGTGGCGAGGCGACGTGGCAGGCGGCGGCTAGAAGCCGTCGAAGCCGAAGCCCCCAGCGTCGAATCCGCCGCCGTCGAACCCGCCGCTGTCGTAGCCACCGCCGTCGAACCCGCCGCTGTCGTAGCCACCGCCGTCGACCCCGCCGCTGTCGTAGCTCGCGGCGTCCGCGTAGGCAGGGCCGTGCGCCATGGCCGAACCGAGCATCGTGCCCCACAGCATGGCCGGCAGGAATCCGCCGTAATACCCGGCCGCCCACGCCGAATACGCGGGGCCAGCTTCCCAGTACGGGCGGCGTTCGCCGTCGACGGTGACCAACCGCGAGTCCGGCTCCTCGCCCTCCTGAAGGCGGATCACGTCCGCCTGGCAGGCCGGCACCTCGCGGGGAACCCCTCCGGGTGGAGTCCACATGACGTCCGCGACCGACGGGCCGTGGCGCGGGTCGAAGAAGCACGGCGGCCGTCGCTCGGGCAGGTCCTCGCCGTTGAGCCGGGCGCGGACGCAGGACAGCAGCCAGCGCCCTTGCTCGAGCGCCGCGGTGACCGGCCGCAGGTGTCCCGGAGACTCGGCCCGGGCGGCGGCCGACTT
>JASLBX010000155.1 GCA_030146385.1 Jiangellaceae bacterium
GCGGCGACCATGTCGTCGATCAGGCGGTGCTCGTAGGTGAGGCCGGCCTTGTCGAAGTCCGCCTTGAACTCGTTCTCGAAGACCTCGGCGAACAGGTCCTTGAACCGGCCGTCGTAGGCCTTGAGGATCGTGTTTTTGGTTGACATGTAGACCGGGAAGCCGCGCTCGAGGCCGTACCGGAACGACGCGCGAGCGAAGTCGCGGATCGAGTCGTCGTAGTTGTACATGCCCATCGTGACGCCGCCGCCGGGAAAGTTTGCGATCTCCATCTCGATCGGCTCGCCACCGTCGGCCGGCGTGTATGTCATCGTGACCGTGCCCGGGCCCGGGACGACGAAGTCGGTGGCCCGGTACTGGTCGCCGTGCGCGTGACGGCCGATCACGATCGGCTTGGTCCAGCCGGAGACCAGGCGCGGGATATTCGAGATGACGATCGGCTCCCGGAAGATCACTCCGCCGAGGATGTTGCGGATCGTGCCGTTCGGCGAGCGCCACATCTTCTTGAGACCGAACTCTTCGACGCGTGCCTCGTCCGGCGTGATCGTCGCGCACTTCACGCCGACGCCGTGCTCCTTGATGGCGTTGGCCGCGTCGACGGTCACCTGATCGTCGGTGGCGTCGCGATGCTGGATCGACAAGTCGTAGTACCGCAGGTCGACGTCCAGGTACGGGTGGATCAGGCGATCCTTGATGAAGGCCCAGATGATCCGCGTCATCTCGTCGCCGTCGAGCTCGACTACCGGCCCGGCAACCTTGATCTTCGACATGGGTACGTGCTCCTCAGTTCAACCGCAAATTCCCTCGACGTCAAGATACCTGGTGCGGAAGGGGCACCGCCAACGGGCTCCCGGCGATGGCCTCCCGCAGGCCTTGCAGCAGGGGCCCGGCACAATTACGTCCGATACGAGCCTTGCAAGCCACGTAAAGAGAGCCGTCTTTACGTGGTCATTCTGGTCAGATGAGGTCGAGGGATTTAACGGCGTCCCGCTCCTCTTCCAGCTCGGCCACAGACGCCTCGATCCGGGTGCGGGAGAAGTCGTTCAGCTCCAGCCCCTGGACGATCTCGTACCGGCCATCGCGCGACACCACGGGGAAAGACGACACGAGGCCCTTCTCGACGCCGTACGAGCCATCCGACACGACCGCCGCCGACGTCCAGTCCCTCTCCGGCGTCCCATGTACCCAGTCGCGGACGTGATCGATCGCAGCGTTCGCCGCCGACGCCGCGGACGACGCCCCGCGCGCCTCGATGATAGCCGCACCACGCTTGGCCACCGTGGGAATGAACTCGTTGGCCAACCATCCCTCGTCTACCAGGTCGGCCGCACTCCTGCCACCCACCTCAGCGTGGAAAATGTTCGGGTACTGGGTCGCCGAGTGGTTGCCCCAGATGGCCAACTTGGTGATCTCGTTGAGACCGACCCTCAGTTTGGTGGACAGCTGCGACAGAGCTCGGTTGTGATCGAGCCGGGTCATCGCCGTGAACCGGTCGGCCGGGACGTCGGGCGCATGGGCCTTCGCGATCAGCGCGTTCGTGTTCGCCGGGTTGCCGACGACGAGCACCCGGACGTCGGACGCGGCGCCGGCATTGATCGCAGCACCCTGCGGGCCGAAGATGCCACCGTTGGCCTCGAGCAGGTCACCGCGCTCCATACCCTTGGTCCGCGGGCGCGCACCGACGAGCAGCGCGACGTTCGTCCCCTCGAAGGCCTTGCTCACGTCGTCCGTGACGTCCACCCCTGCCAGCAGCGGAAACGCGCAGTCGTCCAGCTCCATCGCGATGCCCTCGGCCGCCTGCACCGCCTGCGGGATCTCGAGCAACCGCAACCTGACCGGTGTGTCCGCACCGAGCAGCTGACCGGACCCGATCCGGAACAGCAGCGCGTAGCCGATCTGACCGGCCGCTCCGGTGACGGTAACGGTGACTGGCGCGTTCGCCATGACGTACTCCTCGCGATGAACAGGTGGGGTCAGTGCGGATGTTATGTCGCGTCCCGGAGCCAGCGCAGCAGCGGGTCCGCGTCCCAGTCATTGATCAGGGCCAGCGCGGCGAGCAGGCCGCCGACGCCGAGAATTGCCAGCGTCGCGACGTCGGTCCAGCGCGATCGTACTCGCAGCAACCCGGCCCAGCGATGGGGTAAGGCAGCTCGTAGCACGGCCGCAAGACACATCGCGGCAGCGAACACAACAGCGCCACGCTCGTAGCTACCGTCGGCGAAGACAAGTCCGAGACCGGTGCCCGCGACGGCAAGCACGACGAAGGCAGGCAACTGCCGAACGGGTACCGCCCGACGCCGGTGCGCGCCGTGGCCCCCCACAGCAGTGCTCGGTTCGGCCTCAGCGCTCAGCAATCGGCACCCACCGCTGGTCGCGCGGCCCGGTGTACTCGCTGTCGGGCCGGATCAGCCGATTGTCCTCGTATTGCTCGATGACGTGAGCCGTCCACCCGCTCGTCCGCGAGATCGCGAAGACGGGTGTGAACATGTCGTGAGGGATGCCGAGCGCGTGGTACACACTCGCGGCGAAGAAGTCGACGTTGGGGTACAGGCCCTTGACGTCGAATACGACCTGCTCCATCCGCCGCGACATGTCGAAGTAGAGGCTGTTGCCGGTCAGCTTGCCGAGCTCCTCGCTCACCTTGCGCAGGTGCGTGGCTCGCGGATCTTCGGTCTTGTAGACCCGGTGCCCGAAGCCCATCAGCTTGCGTCCGGCGTCCAGCTCGGCACGCACGAAGCTCTCCACGGCGTCGACGCCGCCCTCGATCGAGCTCAGCGTCCGGGCGACCGCCTCGTTCGCCCCGCCATGCAGCGGCCCGCGCAAGGCGCCCATCGCGCCGGTGATCGCCGAGTGCATGTCGGACAGGGTCGCCGCGATCACTCGCGCCGTGAACGTCGAGGCGTTCATGGTGTGGTCCGCGTGCAGGACGAGGCACTCGTCGAAGATCTCTGCAGCCCGGTCGCTGGGACGTTCGCCGGTGATCTGCAGAAGGAAGTTGCCGGCGATGCCGAGCTCGGGATCCGGGTCGGGAACGCTGGAGCCCTGGCGAGCGGCCTCGTACTTCGCCACCAGGACCGGCATCTGGGCGACCAGGCGGGTGGCCTTGCGCCGGCTGGCCTCGATCGACGAGTCGCCGGCGTCCGGATCGTCCACCGACAGCGCAGAGACGAGCGTGCGGAGGGCCTCCATCGGAGTGCCGGCGGTAACCACGTATCCGAGCAGTGACTCGGCGGTGCTGCCGACATCGCGTGCGGCCGCTAGTTCCCCGGTCAGCTCGTCCAGTTGGGATTGGTTCGGCAGGTGGCCGCGCTGGAGCAGGTGCACGCACTCCTCGAACGACACTCTGCCCGCGATGTCGTGGATGTCGTACCCGCGATAGAACAGCCGCCCCTCGCGGCCGTCGATGTCGGAAATTGCCGTCGACGCCGCGACTACGT
>JASLBX010000224.1 GCA_030146385.1 Jiangellaceae bacterium
CAGGCCGCTGACGGCATCCGGCTGGCGCGCCTGCTGGCGCAGAACAAGGGCATGTCCGACCTGGTCCAGGTCTCGGTGCCGCGGCGGATCGTGCTCGACGCACCCGTCGTGACCGGCGACAACGTCGAGCAGTACACGGATCTCTGCTTCGAGTCCTGACCTCTCCGAGTGTTGATCGCGGGAGGGGTGGCCCCCGGGGAGGACACAGCGGCCACCTCCCGTGATCAACGGGCGTTCGGACCATCCGACCTGATGCAAGGACTATTTATGACTGACGAACGCAGTTCCGCGGCCCGTGAGCTCGGTATCGGAATGATCGGCTACGCCTTCATGGGCAGAGCACACTCGCATGCCTGGCGGAATGCTTACAGCTTTTTCGATCTGCCCCTGGTACCCCGGCTCAGAGCGCTTGCCGGTCGCAACGCAGACGCGGCGAGGGCGGTAGCAGACAAGTTCGGCTGGGAGCAGGTCGAGACCGACTGGCGCGCACTCATCGCCCGCGACGACATCCACGTCATCGATGTGTGCACGCCCGGCGATACCCACGCCGAGATCGCGATCGCTGCACTTGAGGGGGGCAAGCACGTTCTATGTGAGAAGCCACTGGCGAACTCGGTGGCCGAAGCCGAAGCGATGGCCGATGCCGCGCACGCGGCTCGGGCGCGTGGAGTGCGTTCGATGGTGGGTTTCACCTACCGGCGGGTTCCCGCGATCAAGCTGGCGCGGAGTCTGGTGGCAGACGGAAGCATCGGCACGGTGCGACATGTCCGGGCGCAGTACCTGCAGGACTGGCTGATGGATCCCCAGGCCCCACTGTCGTGGCGCCTGGACAAGGACCGCGCGGGCTCCGGTGCGCTGGGTGACATCGGTGCGCACATCATCGATCTGACCCAGTTCATCACTGGGGAGAGCATCGCCGGGGTGAGCGCGATCCTGGAAACCTTCGTCAAGGAGCGGCCGGTAGCCGCGTCGTTCGACGGTCTCGCCGGCACGGCAGGCGAGGGCGTGGGCCCGGTCACGGTTGACGATGCCGCGATCTTCCTCGGCCGGTTCAGCGGGGGAGCGTTGGCGACCTTCGAGGCAACGCGGTTTGCCACCGGCCGGAAGAACGCCATCCGGATCGAGATCAACGGCACGGACGGAAGCCTTTCATTCGACTTCGAGGACATGAACGTCCTTCACCTGCTGAAGAACTCGGACGGTCCCGAGACGGCCGGTTTCCGGCGGATCCTGGTCACTGAGCCTGAGCATCCCTACATCGCCGCGTGGTGGCCGCCGGGGCACCTGCTCGGTTACGAACATGGCTTCACCCATCAGGCAGTCGACCTCGTGACCGCGATCGCTGAGGGCAGCGACCCCGAGCCGTCGTTTGCCGACGGGCTCAACGTGCAGCGAGTGCTCGCCGCGGTCGAGGAGAGCGCGGCGAAGGACAGCATCTGGACGCCGGTCCCACAATGACCAAAACCGGTGTCTGGTTCGTGGGCGCGCGTGGTTCGGTGGCCGCGACGTCCGTTGTCGGTGCGCTGGCGGTGCGGGCGGGCCTGGCCGGGCCCACCGGTCTGGTGAGTGAGCTGCCAGAGGTTGCGCGCGCCGGGCTGCCTCCGCTGTCCGACCTGGTCTTTGGCGGTCATGACATCGCAGAGACGTCCTTGCCGAAACGGATCGAGGAACTGGCCGCGGGCGGGGTGTTGCCGCATCACCTGCCAGCTGTACTGGCCGACGAGTTGGCCGAGGTGGATGGCTGGATCCGGCCGGGCGTGCGCGGGAGTGAGGTTTCGCAGCGGCAGGCTGCGGCCGGGATAGAGGCCGACGTGCGGGCGTTCCGCGATGCGCACAAGCTGGATCAGATGGTCGTGGTGGACGTGTCGAGCACTGAGCCACCGGCCCCCGACAGTGCCGACCTCGCCACCCTGGCCGCGCTTGAAGGGGCGCTGGACGCGGGCCGGTCACCGCTGCCGGCGAGTTCGTTGTATGCCTACGCGGCGTTCCGTTCCGGCTGTCCGGTGGTGGCGTTCACGCCGAGCCCGGGTCCGCGTCTCCCGGCACTGACGGAGCTGGCCGCTGAGCGGGGCTTGCCGTGGGCTGGTTCGGACGGCAAGACCGGGGAGACGCTGCTGAAGTCGGCTCTGGCGCCGATGTTCGCCACGCGGGCGTTGCGGGTTCGGTCGTGGGCGTCGGTGAACCTCCTGGGCGGCGGGGACGGCCGGACGCTGGCCGACCCGGCGAACGCGGTGAGCAAGACCGAGACGAAAGGGCAGGGCCTGGCGACCATCCTGGGCCACCCGGTGGACGGGCCGATGCACATCGACTTCGTCCCGGACCTGGGTGACTGGAAGACCGCTTGGGATCACGTTTCGTTCGAGGGTTTCCTCGGCACCCGGATGTCGTTCCAGTTCACCTGGGCCGGATGCGACTCGGCTCTGGCCGCACCGCTGGTGCTCGACTTGGTGCGCCTGGCTGCGCGGGCCCATGAGGCCGGCGAGGTTGGACCGGTCGAGGAGTTCGGGTTCTTCTTCAAGAACCCGGCCGACAGTGACGAGCACCGGCTCGCCGCCCAGTGGGATGCACTGGCCAGCTGGTGTGCGCGACTCGCGGAGCCGGCATGAAGTTCCGCGACCTCGCCGAACTGGTGCGCCTGCCGGCGGCCCTGACGGTGCCGGGCGATTCCCTGGCAGGCGCAGCGGCCGCCGGCTGGCCGCTGGGCCGGAGCACAGGGGTGCTTCCGGTGGCGTCGGTGTGCCTGTACTGGGCCGGCATGGCGCTGAACGACTACGCGGACCGTGATCTCGACGCAGTTGAGCGGCCGGAGCGGCCGATTCCGAGTGGTCGCGTTACACCCGGGCAGGCCTTGGCGATCGCCGGTGGGCTGACCACTGCCGGCCTGGCCGTTGCGGCTGCTGCTGGGGGACGGCGGGCATTGCGGGTGGCGGTGCCGCTGGCCGCGACGGTGTGGGCGTACGACCTTGCGTTGAAGCGGACCCGGTTTGGTCCGGCAGCCATGGCCGCCGCGCGCGGACTGGACGTCCTGC
>JASLBX010000243.1 GCA_030146385.1 Jiangellaceae bacterium
CGAGAATCGGGTCTCCGCCAGCATGCCGCCACCGGGCGGCGCGGATGAGCCGATTCTCGAAGCCGAGGCGGCCTGGACCGACTTCCGCGACGCGGTCCGCGACGCCGGCCTGCGCTGGAACGCGGCGGCCACTCCCAGGGGTGTGCGCAAGCACGTGCAGAACCAGCTCGAGCTGGACGGCGAAGCGCCAAATCTGGTGTGGCACCTGGTTCGGACGGTCGAGCGCGCACGCTACGCCGCCACGACGGAACCCGTGCCAGGGCTTCGCGTCGACGCTCGGACCCTGCGCGAACTGCTGCTCGACGCCCGGCCGCGCAGTAGGCGGATCAAGGCATGGCTCTGGCCGACGGCGATCCGTGACGTCATGGCGGCGGGTTCGGCGGCAACCGCCGAGGGCTTGACGTGGCTGGATTCAGCAGGTGAGCGGATGCGCACCCGAATCATCCCAGCGAGCAGGCGCTAGCGCTAGCTTGGGAACGCGTCGAAGCACCTATCGGGGGAGCGCTAGACCCCTCGCCGGGGCCGACTGCCGGTCGCGCCGGGTCAGTGGCCCCGGCCCCCAGGGCCTTCTTCGCGGCGCTTCCGCCAGCGCTCTTCCAGGCGTTCCATGAAGCGCCGCCGGTCGCGCGCGGCCTGCCGTCCACTGGACTTGGCCGGCGGGAACTCGCCGATGTCCCCCTCTGCGGGAACGCGGCGCCACGACGTGATGGCGAACCACGCCGAGAAGAGCATGACCACGAATCCGGCCACGCCCAAGGCGATGGTCGAAGTCATGGCGCCCGCCATCAACATCACGATCCCGACAATGAACGCCAGGCTAGCGAGCACTGCACGCCGCTGGTAGCGGCGGCGTAAATCGGCACCCCTCATCGCTGTGACGAACTTGGGGTCCTCAGCACTCAGCGCCCGCTCCATCTGCTCGAGCAGCCGCTGCTCGTGGTCGGAGAGAGGCACCGTGCCCTCCATCCTCTAAACAGGCGCGAGGCGCGTCACGTACGTTCCTTCCAGCATATGCGGCCGCTCCGGCGGATGAAAGTCGGCCTCGGCGATGTCGCCGTGGCGATTTTCACCATCACCGCTCCGCGAGCACATGCAGCTGGCCCGCGATCGCCCGCAATGCCGGTTCTTCCGCCGCCCCGGTCTCGAGTTCCAGCAGGTCTCGCTCCCGCGACGGTTCATCCATTGTTTCTCCTGGGACCAGGTCCGTAAACACTCGGACGCCATGAACGGTTCTGATCACGAACCCGGCATCCGCCAGGAGTGCAGTGATCGAATCTTGATCAAACCGTCGCGGGAGCGGGTCGCTGTCCGCGCCGTGCCCGGTGGTGCTGCGCAGGACCTGTAGGGCCTCGGCCAGATGCCCCGCCACAGCCCGGGCCAGGACGGCCGCATGCCGCTGCGCGACGACCACGCTGGCCAAGCCGCCGGGTCGGAGCGCCGCATGCAGGCCGCGCGCGGCGTCCTCGGGATCGTCGGCGATCTCGAGGACGCCATGGCACACCACCACGTCGGCCTGCTCGGTTCCGACGATCTCGGCCAGGCCCGCGGCCTCCCCTTGCCGGGCGAGCACCCGGTCGGCGACGCCGGCGTCCTTGGCGCGCCGCTCCAGGGTCGCGAGCGCGTTCGGGCTGGGGTCGACGACCGTCACCCGATGGCCGAGCTCGGCGATGGGCACCGCGAAGCCGCCGGTGCCGCCTCCCACGTCGGCGACGGCGAGCTCTGGACGGCCAAGTGTCTTCACTCGACCGTCCAGAGCCGCACTGAGCGCGTCCCAGACCACGGCGGTCCGGACGGGCGGGCGGGCGCGGTTCGTCACAGCGCCCATCCTGGCACTACCGCACCGTGCCCTCAGCTGCAGCCGGACGTCGAGCCGCAGCCTTCGCAGACGTAGCAGCTGCCGGCCGGCCGCATCTTCGTGCCGCAGGTGACGCAGAGCGGAGCGTCCGCGCTGGTGCCCTGCAGCGCCTCGAGCAGCTCGGTCGAGGTGTGTGCCTCCGCCGGTGCCTTCTTGGCCTTGGCCTCGGTTACGTCGGCCCCTGGCTCGGACGCCTTGGGCCTGACCTCCTCGATCGGCGCGGACTGCCGGAAGTACTCGACGTCGACGTCGTCCTCCACCGGTGCATACTCGCCGGTATCAAGCTGCTGGGTGCGCTCGGCAGCGGTGTAGATGCCCAGCGCGGCCCGCGACCCGAACGGCAGGTAGTCCAGAGCCAGCCGGCGGAAGATGTAGTCCACGACGCTCTGTGCCATGCGCACGTCCGGGTCGTCGGTCATGCCCGACGGCTCGAAACGCATGTTGGTGAACTTCTGGACGTACGTCTCCAGCGGCACGCCGTATTGCAGCGCGATGGAGATCGCGATCGAGAAGGCGTCCATGATGCCGGCCAGGGTCGAGCCCTGCTTGCCGAGCTTCAGGAAGACCTCGCCGAGCCCGTTGTCGGGGTACGAGCCGGCCGTCATGTAGCCCTCGGCACCGCCGACGCTGAACGATGTGGTGCGGCTCGGGCGCGACTTCGGCAGCCGCTTGCGCGTCGGCCGGTACTCGACCACGACCTCCTTCTCGGCCGTCTTGCCGTTGTTCTCGCCCTTGCCGGCGGAGAGCGGCTGACCCACCTTGCAGTTGTCGCGGTAGATCGCCAGCGCCTTGAGGCCGAGTTTCCAGCCCTGGAAGTAGATGTCCTCGATCTCCTCGACCGTGGCCGACTCGGGCATGTTCACCGTCTTGCTGATCGCGCCGGACAGGAACGGCTGGATCGCGGCCATCATGTTCACGTGGCCCATCGGCTTGATGGCCCGCGTGCCCATCGCGCAGTCGAACACCTCGTAGTGCTCAGTACGCAGGCCGGGCGCGTCGACCACATGACCGTGCTCGGCGATGTACTCGACGATCGCCTCGATCTGTTCGTCCTGGTACCCCAGCTTCCGCAGGGCCCGCGGCACGGTCTGGTTGACGATCTGCATCGACCCGCCACCGACCAGCTTCTTGAACTTGACCAGGGCGAGGTCCGGCTCGACACCCGTGGTGTCGCAGTCCATCATCAGGCCGATGGTGTTGTGACTCACCATGCCGTTTGCCACGTAGGTGACGTTCTCAGGAACTGACAGGTCGTACGTCGGCTGGATGCCGCCGTCCTCATTTGCTGTCACCTCCTCGTAGACGTACGTGAGCGCTTGCGCGAGCCGCTCGTCTGCAGTGAGCTTCCACAGTCGCGTCGCGAGATCACGGCTCACACCGCGACCACGTGACACGGCTTGCCGGACAAGATCCCGCAGCTCGTGACCAATTGGCGCGAGTTCCAGCCAGACATCATCCGGAAGGTAGATCCGGTCACCCTTGCCGCGCAGGGTTGCATCCGTCGCGAGTAGAGCAGCCTTGCGCCCGCCGAGGAAGCCAACCCGATCCGCGAAGCGGATGGCGTGCTTGACGTTCCGGATGCGGACCTGGAAGATCGGCCCGCCCCAGCCACTCGTCGTCTTCCGCGTCGTGGTGGGAAAACCAACCGCAAGCAAAATGGTGCGAAGGTCGTCGGCGAACGTCGCCGACGCCGTGGACACGCTTGGTACACCGTCGAGCACTGTGCCATCGGCCTCGAACAGCCCACGCACGAACGCCGCGTAGATCGCGGGGTCGTTCGTCTCGAGAATCGCCGCCGGGATGCGCGGTGTCCACCCCTTGCCCGCATGGTCGACACCGGGCAGGTCCTTTGCAAATCCGGCGGCTTGCCACCACCTGGCCAGCCGTACGGATTGCAGGACTACTTCCACATACCCCTGCTGTTGGTTCACCACCGGCTTGAGGTTGAACAGCCCCTTCGAAAGCACACGGAGACGTTCAACTACATCGGCGTCCTCATC
>JASLBX010000253.1 GCA_030146385.1 Jiangellaceae bacterium
CCGTCTCGGCGTCCTCGCGGCCGGGCTCGCGCAGGTGCGTGTGCAGGTCGACCAGGCCGGGCAGGGCCACCAGGCCTACGCCGTCGATGGTCTGCGCGTCGGCCGCATCCAGGCCAGGCCCGACCTCCGCGATCACGCCGTCGCGCACCAGAACATCGGCTGGGTCGCCGCCGAGCACTTCTACGCCTTTGATCAGCCAGTTCACGATGCAACCTCCGCTTCTCCCCCGGCGAGCAGGAGGTACAGCACCGCCATCCGGACGTACACCCCGTTCGTCACCTGTTCAACGATCACCGAGCGCTCGCTGTCGGCGACGTCGGCGGTGATCTCCATGCCGCGGTTCATCGGACCCGGATGCAGGACGAGCGCGTCGTCCGGCAACAGGCCGAACCGCCGGGCGTCCAGCCCGTACCGGCGGCTGTACTCCCGAGCGGACGGGAAGAACGCGGCGTTCATCCGCTCCCGCTGGACGCGGAGCATCATCACTGCGTCGCTCTTGGCAAGCACCGGATCGAGCTCGTACGACACCTCGCACGGCCAGGACTCCACGCCCACCGGCAGCAGCGTCGGCGGGGCTACCAACGTGACCTCGACACCGAGCGTATGCAGTAGCAGCACGTTACTTCGGGCCACTCGGCTGTGCAGGACGTCACCGACGACGGCGATGCGCCGGCCGTCCAGCTCGCCGAGGTGAGCTCTCATCGTGTATGCGTCGAGTAGGGCCTGTGTCGGGTGCTCGTGCGTGCCATCGCCCGCATTGATCACGTTGGCTGTGATCCAGCCCGAGTGCGCGAGCCGGTGCGGCGCGCCGCTTGCCGAATGCCGGACCACCACCGCGTCGGCCCCCATGGCGGCCAGCGTCAGCGCGGTGTCCTTGAGGCTCTCGCCCTTCGACAGGCTCGACCCTTTCGCCGAGAAGTTGACGACGTCGGCCGACAGGCGCTTGGCCGCGAGCTCGAAGGACGTCCGGGTCCGCGTGGAGTCCTCGAAGAACAGGTTGACGACCGTCCGCCCGCGTAGGGTCGGCAGCTTCTTGACCGCCCGGCCCTCGGTGAGGTGCGCCATTTCGGCGGCGGTGTCGAGGACCAGCGTGGCTTCCTCGCGGCTCAGGTCGGCCGCGGAGAGCAGGTGCCGCATCTACGCCACCCCCTCTTCGGTGCCCAGCAGGACGGCGTCGCGGCCGTCGACTTCGTCGAGCAGCACCTTCACGCTCTCGCGCATGGACGTGGGAATGTTCTTGCCCACATGGTCTGCACGGATCGGCAGTTCGCGGTGGCCCCGGTCGACCAGGACGGCCAACCGCACGGCCCGCGGACGTCCCACGTCGTCGAGCGCGGTCAACGCGGCCCGGACGGTTCGGCCGGAGAACAGCACGTCGTCGACCAATACGACGATCTTGCCGCCCACGCCGCCAGGTGGGATGTGCGTGTGCTCGAGCGCGCGAGCGGGTCGCATCCGCAAATCGTCCCGGTACATCGTGGCGTCGAGGGCTCCGACGGGAACCTCCGTGCCTTCGACTGTGCCGATCCGCTCTGCGAGCCGCCGGGCGAGGGGGACGCCACGAGACGGGATACCGAGCAACACCAGGTCGGCTGCACCCTTGTTGCGTTCGACCAGCTCGTGGGCCATCCGGGTCAGAGCCCGGGAGATTTCGTCCTCGTCGAGGACGGTGTGTGCACCCGCCAGATCGCGGGTCGGAGAACTTGCTCCTGGAACAGGGCTAGGCATAACAGCCTGGACCTCCTTCCCCGCCTCACCGGACGGGACTTAAAGGACGTCGGACGGTTGCCAGGCTACCGCAGTTCCCCACGATCCCTGGTGTGGAGACGCAGAAGCTCCTCAAGATTCTTGTCCCGGTGTGTCCACTTTATGAGACTAGTTGACGCGGGGAAGATTGCGTGTTTTACGGTCCACGATGGCAGGCTAGCTTCCACACGGGGAGAGCAGAAGCGACATGGCAGCCGGGGCCGACGACCGCGATACCCACCTCAAGAGCGCGGACTTCCTGGACGTCGAGAAGTTCCCGACCATGACGGACGTCTCGCGGGCCATCCGTCCGGCCATCAACGGCACCATGCGCCGGCGGCGCCGCGACGGCAGCGGGGTCACCGTGCTCGGTGACCTGACCATCCGGGATGTCACGCGTCCGATCGAGCTGGATGTGTCGCTGGACGGCGTCACACACGATCCGTGGGGCGGCGAGCGGCTGGCCATCACCGCCACCGGCGAGATCGACCGCGAGGAGTACGGAATGCTCTGGAACGTCGCCCTCGAAGCAGGCGGGTGGCTCGTCTCGCAGAAGGTCCAGATCGAGATCCGCGCCCAGGCGGTCCGCCATAGCTGATCGTCCCCCCACCCTGGCCGATCGACGTCCATCGCATTAGCCTGCTCAGCGATGGACGCACAGAACGGCCCGGTGCCTCTGCCGGCCACCCGGGCGAGCGACGCCGACCGTGAGGCTGTCGCAGAACAGCTGCGGACCGCGGTCGCGGACGGACGCCTCGACCTCAGCGAATTGGACGACCGGCTCACGGTCGCCTATGCCGCCAAGACCCGCGGCGAACTCGCTGCCGTCACCGCCGACCTTGACCCGCCGCCATCGGACACCAAGCCGCTGACCCTGCGAACCAAGAGCGGGACGATCAAGCGGACGGGTCACTGGTTCGTGCCGTCGCAGATCATCGCCGAGTGCACGTCCGGCACGATCAAGCTCGACTTCACCGAGGCGAACGTCGCCTACCGGGAGGTCAGCGTCCGCGCGACGGCGTCGTCCGGCTCGGTCGTGTTGATCGTGCCGCATGACTGGGTGGTGGTAATGGACGACGTATCGAGCTCTAGCGGCAGCATCGTCAACAAGGTCAGCGGCCAGCCCGGACCGTATGCGCACATTGTGCGGGTCAGCGGCAGCGTCC
>JASLBX010000564.1 GCA_030146385.1 Jiangellaceae bacterium
ACAACATCTGGCTCGGCGACCGGGACGGCGTCCGCACCCCGATGCAGTGGACGCCCGACCGCAACGCGGGCTTCTCGACGTCCGACCCGGGACGGCTGACCCTGCCGGTGGTCATGGACGCGGTGTACGGGTTCCAGGTCACGAACGTCGAGGCCCAGCTGACCAACAGCTCGTCCCTGCTGCACTGGACGCAGCGGATGATTCAGATCCGCAAGGCCAATCCGGCCTTCTCGCTGGGGGACTTCACCGACCTCGGCGGGTCGAACCCGTCCGTGCTGTCGTACGTCCGGGTGTTCGGGGACGACATCGTGCTGTGCGTCAACAACCTTTCGCGGTTCCCCCAGCCGGTCGAGCTGGACCTGCGGCGGTTCGAAGGCATGTAACCCGTGGAGTTGCTCGGCGGCGTCAGGTTCCCGCTCATCGGTGAACTGCCGTATCTGCTGACGCTTGCGCCACACGGGTTTTACTGGTTCCGGCTGGGGGAGGCACTCCCGTGAGCTTCCAGAGCGCTGCCGCCCTGTTGCCTGACTGGCTGCCGCATCAGCGGTGGTTCGCCGGCAAGGACAGGCCGGTCGACGAGTTCCGCGTCCTGGCCGCCACCGAATTGCGTACCGACGACCCGGCGATCTGGCACCTGCTCGTCGAGGTCTCCCAGGGCCCGGACACCAACCTGTACCAGGTGCCACTGTCGGTACGCCCGCATCCGGACGACCGGATGGAGCACGTCCTGCTGGGGGCGGCTGACGGCGGGTATGTCTACGACGCGTTGCACGACAAGGCTGCGATGGCCGACATCCTGGAGCGGTTCGCCCGCCAGGACGCCATGGGCGCGCTGCGGTTCGTCACCGAGCCGGGGGCGTCGTTACCCCACGGCGAGGCGTCCCTCGTCCTCACCGGCGAGCAGAGCAACACGTCCCTGGTCTACGGCGACGTGGCGCTGCTGAAGGTGTTCCGGCGGATCCAGCCCGGGCTGAATCCGGATGTGGAGATCCACGACGCACTCACCCGGGGCGGCTGCACCTACATCGCGCCGCTGCTGGGTTGGCTGGAGGGCACGTGGGAGGACCGGCACGGCCGCCAGCAGGAGGCGAGCCTGGCGATGCTCCAGGCGTTCCTGACCACGGCCACGGACGGCTGGTCGTTCGCCAGTGCCAGCGTCCGTGATCTGTTCGCCGAGGGCGACCTGCACGCGGACGAGGTCGGCGGCGACTTCGCCGGCGAAGCCGAACGGCTCGGCGAGGCGACGGCTCACGTGCACTCCATGCTGGCTCAAGTGCTGCCGACCGGCAGGCTGACAGGCGACGACCTAACGGACCTGGCCAACGCGATGCGCGCCCGGCTCAAGGCCGCCGTCGTCACCGTGCCGGAGCTGACCCAGCACGCGCCCGCGCTGGAGTCCGCCTTCGACGAGCTGGCCGAGCTTGACATCGAGGTGCCCACCCAGCGCATCCACGGCGACTACCACCTCGGCCAGGTGCTCCGCACCGTCGAAGGCTGGAAGCTCGTCGACTTCGAGGGTGAACCGGAGAAGTCCCTTGCTGAGCGCACCGCACTGGACTCCCCCGTCCGCGACGTTGCGGGAATGCTGCGCTCATTCGACTACGCGGCGTGGCACCTGCTGGTGGCCGACCATCCGGGCGACGATCAGATCACTTATAGGGCGAGGGAGTGGGCCGAGCGCAACCGGACGGCGTTCTGCGACGGCTACGCCCGGGCCGCCGGCCGCGACCCGCGCGACGACGCCGTGCTGTTGCGCGCCTACGAGACCGACAAGGCGATCTACGAGGCCGTGTACGAGGCCCGCAACCGGCCTGCATGGCTGCCCATCCCGCTCGCCGCCGCCGAACGACTAGCAGAAGGGTCGCGCTGATCATGCAAAACGGGTCCGACACTCCGGGCACCCGCCGAGATGCTCGGCGGGTCGAACCCGACATGCATGATCGGCGTGGAGCCCGGCTCGGCGAGGTCGATCTCCACCTGATCGGCGAGGGCCGACACGAACGGCTGTGGGGCGTGCTCGGCGCCCATCCGGGCGACGGCGGCACGACGTTCACGGTGTGGGCGCCCAACGCCCGCGACGTCCGCGTGGCCGGTGACTTCAACGACTGGTCCGGCGAGGCCAGTCCAATGCGCCCGCACGGCAGCACCGGCGTATGGGAGCTCTTCGTGCCCACCGCCGCGCCCGGTCACCGGTACAAGTTCGCGATCCTCGGACGCGACGACGTGTGGCGGCTGAAGGCGGACCCCATGGCCTTCCACACCGAGAACCCTCCAGCGACGGCATCGGTCGTGTACTCGTCCGACTACGAGTGGGGCGATCAGGCCTGGCTGGACGGCCGCCTGACCTGGCACGCCCATGAGCGCCCGATGTCTGTGTACGAGGTACATCTCGGCTCGTGGCGCGCCTTTCGGGGATACCGGCAGCTCGCCGATGAGCTCACCGCCTACGTCACCGAGACCGGGTTCACCCATGTCGAGCTGATGCCGGTGGCTGAGCACCCGTACGGCGGCTCCTGGGGCTACCAGGTGACCTCCTACTACGCGCCGACTGCCCGGTTCGGCTCACCGGACGACTTCCGCTATCTGGTCGATCGCCTCCACCAGGCCGGCATCGGTGTGATCCTGGACTGGGTTCCCGGTCACTTCCCTAAGGACGAGTGGGCGCTGGCCCGGTTCGACGGCGCGCCGCTGTACGAGCACCCGGACCCGCGGCGGGGCGAGCATCCCGACTGGGGAACATACGTCTTCGACTATGGCCGGCCACAGGTGCGGAACTTCCTAGTGGCCAACGCGCTGTACTGGCTCGAGGAGTTCCACGTCGACGGGCTACGCGTCGACGCCGTGGCCTCGATGCTGTACCTCGAATACTCCCGGGCGGACGGCCAGTGGCTGCCGAACGTGCACGGCGGCAGGGAGTACCTCGAAGCGATCTCGCTGCTCCAAGAGGTCAACGCGACCGTCTACAAGACCGTCCCGGGCGCCGTGGTGATCGCCGAAGAGTCGACCGCTTGGCCCGGCGTCACAAAGCCGACTCACCTCGGTGGGCTCGGGTTCGGGCTCAAGTGGAATCTCGGCTGGATGCACGACTCGCTGGATTATCTGGCGCTGGACCCGATCTACCGCCAGTACCACCACCACCGGATGACCTTCTCGCTGATGTACGCGTTCAGCGAGAACTTCCTGCTGCCGCTGTCCCACGACGAGGTCGTCCACGGCAAGGGCTCGCTGCTGCGCAAGATGCCCGGTGACAGGTGGCAGCAACTGGCGAACCTGCGTGCGTACTACGCCTACATGTGGGCTCACCCGGGCAAGCAGCTGCTGTTCATGGGCGGGGAAATCGGCCAGGAGGCGGAGTGGGCGGAGAACCGCGAACTGGACTGGTGGGTGCTCGACAACGCCGACCACACGGGCGTCAAGCGGCTGGTGAGCGACCTCAACCGGATCTACCGCGAGACGCCTGCCCTGTGGTCGCAAGACGCCGATCCGAGGGGCTTTAGCTGGATCGATCCCAATGATTCCGCCGGCAACGTCCTGTCGTTCCTGCGGTGGGGGTCGGACGGCTCGGTGCTGGCCTGCATCTCGAACTTCGCGGCGATTCCGCACGGCGGTTACCGGGCCGGGCTGCCGCTCGCGGGCCGCTGGGAAGAGATCCTCAACACCGACTCGGAGATCTACTCAGGCTCGGGGGTCGGCAACCTCGGCCAGATCGAGACCGAGGAC
>JASLBX010000287.1 GCA_030146385.1 Jiangellaceae bacterium
GGCCGTCGGTAACGTTGCACGATGTCGCCCGCGAAGCTGGCGTTTCGGTTGCGACAGCTTCACGCGCTCTGAACGGCAGCATCCGGAATGTGCGGCAAGAGAACATTACGCGTGTAATGGCGGCTGCTGCCAAGCTCAACTATGAGCCGCACCTGTCGGCTCAAGCAATTGCGAGAGGATCGACAAAAACCGCCGCCATCGTGGTTCCCGATATCGACGATCCGTACTTCTCATCCATCGCTGCGGGAGTCTCTCAGGCCGCCGAAGCGGAAGGGCTCGTTCTGGCCATGGCCGTGACGGGCCGCTCGGCCGAGCGCGAACTCGACATCGTCCGGACACTTCGCGGCCACCGGCCACGCGTGATCATTGTGGCCGGAAGCCGGACCACGGAGCCCGACACGCGCTCGGCTCTCATCAGAGACCTTGCTGAGTATCGGAAGCTCGGTGGAAATGTCGCCCTCATCAGCCAGCCTGACCTGCCCTTCAGCACGGTCACGATTGACAACCACGATGGCGCCCGGCAACTCGCCCTCGCCATGGTCGGCCTGGGTTACCGGCACTTCGCAATCATTCGAGGCGACAACGGGCTGCGCACGTCTCTTGACCGGTACAACGGCTTCCTGGCCGGACTCCAGGAGGCAAACGTTCGCCTCGACGGCCGATTTGTTATTGGGGCCGACTTCACGCGCAGCGGGGGCTACCAGGCGGCCCGCTACCTAGCTGAAAAAGGCACTGACGACGTCGAGCTCGTCTTTGCGGTCAACGACGTCATGGCTATCGGCGCGATGACCGCATTCCGTGATGTCGGCCTTGTGCCTGGATACGACATCGCCGTCGCAGGATTCGACGACATCAGTTCCGCAATAGACCTCACGCCGCCGCTGACATCCGTCGCGATTCCTCTACAGCACATTGGCCGGAGCGCGGTGAAGCTTGCGCTCGAGGGCCAAAACGTCTCGCAGGTGATACGGATTTCCACCCGCGTCGTCCTACGTGACAGCACGCCTCGTCGACAATCTTGACGTGCTCGCAGCTCGCAGGCTCAGTGATATGGCGCCAGGAATCCGCACATGCCGAGCGTGCTTTCGGCCGGTGCGGCTAACCGTGCGACCTGGGCGTGGTGAAGATGTGTTCTGTCGCCTCGCCTGATCGCCTCGATCTGCTCGCCTGTGCGCTGAGCTGTGGCCAGCGCCTTCGCTCGCCACGCCTTCTCCCACGCGTCCAGCCGGTCCGCGACCAAGGCCACAGCTGCGGCGTAGAAGGCATCGAGCGCCGCCTCGCCGCCCTCGACCAGCTCGGCGAACCCAGCAATCGCCAGGTCACGGCGTTGTCTGGCCCGCTTCTCCTGTTCTGCCGGTGGCCCATCGCCGAGACCGGCCGCTGCGGCGTAGGCCTCCGGGCTCGCCAAGTGCTCTGCAGGAAAGGTCATCACCGCATCTCCGGCTTCCGGCAGGCCATCGTTCTGCATCACCACCTGTACACGGAGCTCACCCGTGTTGACTGCGCGATGAATGGTGCCGGGCGTGAACCAGACCGCATCGCCGGCATGCAATGGAGTCTTCCGCAGTCCCTCTGACGTCAGCGTGTGCAGCTCGCCGGTTCCGCCATTTACGAAGTAGCACTCGGTACAGGTCAGGTGCATGTGCGGTGAGCCACCGTGCAGACCGTCGTCGGTCTCCCACGGATAGACTCGTAACCGAGAGATTCCGACGCCGCCCGGTAGCAGTGGTTGGCCAGTCATGGCTTGCCTCGACTCGCGATCGCGGCAGCGCCTCCAGGCCCAGTGTCGCCGTCGACGATCGTGATGCGGTAGCCGAAGGACAGGCTTTCGCCGGGCTCAACCTGGCGCGCTGTCTCGAAGAACGGTGCCGGGCAGACGCAGGCGAATTCACCCGAGCGGACGAACCATCGTACGTCTTCATCGGCAACGCTCTCATCGACGAACACCAGCGTGGAGCTGGCGTCGACTTCGTCATGGGTGCCGGCGAAGGCGAGCCAGCGACCCCGCTCTCCCATTAGCTCGTCTCCGCCGGTTCGCTCTGCCATGTAGACGCGCCCGCTGCTGAACGACCGCGGACCGCGCCAGAACAAGCCGCCGTACCCGGCATTGGGACGACCCTCCGTCGTCGGGCTGCCGATAACGACGGTCTCCCCCGAGACGTTCGTGAAGTCGGTAGCGAACCCGAGTGTCCATCGATCGGCGGCGTCACCGAGCCGAGCGCTGAGCGTTCGGCGCTCGGTGAACCACGCCGCGCCGGCGCCGGTGATCCACTCGAGCGACTCCTCGATACGTAACTCACGGTCCTTGATCGCGATCTCGTCGAAGGCCTGGTGGATGGTGGAGCCGTTGTTGTCGAGCTGCACATAACCGCGGTCTCGGACATAGGTCGGGCCGCCCCAGAAGTTGTGCTTGCCCACGTGGGGCAGGGACCAGGCGATCCCCTTGTGCCACACGTGATCCCACGGTCGGAACAACGAAACAAGGTGGCCTGCGCGCGTCCGCAACGGGTGGAAATAGGGGCGTGGTGACTCCAGTGGGGCGTCCGCCGGGCCGTAGACATACTGGAAGAGGGTCACGTCGCCGGCAACCACGTGTAGGCTGCGGCCGTGCTCTTCGACCACGGTGAGTCCCGTACTGGTGCCATTCACAATTGGCTCTCCTTCACCCAGGCCGGGCCTGTGCCGTTCATGCGTCGAAAGAATGGGCTGTCGGGTTCGATCTGCCCGCGTTGAATGCGCTCTCCGGTGAAGGCGGAGGCGTACAGCGCCGCAATGAACTCCATCGTGTCCCGCGCATCGGCGAGGGTCACGGGTGGCCGCGTGCCCGCGTCCAAGGCATCCAGGACGGCAGCCAGCTGCCGATCATGACCGCTGGGCAGCTCCGACCCGTCCGCCGCCCACCGGGCGGCCACCTGCTCAAATCCGGGCGCCGGTGTCACTGTCCAGTCCGCATCGGTGTAGCCGTAGAGGTGTTCCAGCTCGACGGTCGCACGCTCGAAGTCGAATCTGAGCGCCGAGGTCTCCCTGGGAGAGACCACTGAGTTGACGATCGAAGCGACCGCGCCGTTGGCGAAGGTCACCAGCGCCATCGAGACATCCTCGGTCTGCGTTGGCCGGGCCCGGCGAACCGCCACCGCGCTGACCTCCCGCCAAGGACCCAACACCGAGAAGAGCAGGTCGAACTGGTGGATGCCGTGCCCCATGGTCGGCCCACCACCCTCGTACTCCCACGAACCACGCCAAGGCACCGCGAAGTACTCGTCGTCGCGGTACCACTGCGTCGCACAGGTGGCGAGCATGGGAGGACCCAACGCCCCGGCAGCCGCCATCCGGCGGAGCCGGATGGCGGCCGATCCGAAGCGGTGTTGGAAGATTGCCGCCACCTGCGTCGGCGAGCGGCGTTCGGCCGCGATCAAGTCATCGAGCTCGGCGAGCGAGAGGACCGGCGGCTTCTCCACCAACGGCGTCACGCCGGCCTCCAGACAGGCTTTGGCTAGAGCAGCGTGTTGCTGCGGTGGCGTGCACACATGGACCAGGTCGGCCTCCTCCTCCAGCAGCAGCTCGGCCAGGCTGGAGTACGCGCGGGGGACGTTCCATGCTCGCGCGAACGCCCCCGCTCGGTCAGCGTCCATATCGGCCACTGCGACCAGCTGCACCCGGTCACCAGCGCCTTCGATGGCACGCGCGTGTGCATCCGCAATTCCGCCAGTGCCAACGATCGCCGCTCGATAGTTCGATCGGGCCATCTTCACCTTCCTACCGGCCGGACCGGCCGGCACCATCACGCTGCGTCGATCTCCGCCTGCAGCTCATCAATGAAGGATTGGGCGGCATCCTCCGGTGTCATCTGGCCGAACAGCACCTGCTCGGTGTAACGCTGCAAGATCGCCTCGACATCGCTGGCACCGTTAGGAGTCACCCGAGGCGTCTCCCCGACATTGACCTCGTCGAGGTAAGCGATCGCGGCCTGATCCGTCTCTGCCAGCTGGTCGGCCAAGAACGCCCGCACCTGCTCGTTGGCGGGCACTCCGCGGTCGGTCTTCAGGACGTCTGCCGCTTCGTCGCTGTTGGCGAGGAAATCGACGAACAGCGCCGCCTCGGCCGGGTGCTCAGTGGTGGACGCGATCGACCAGTACATCGATGGCTTGTAGTAGACGGCCGGGCCATCCTGCGACTCGCCCGGAAGCTGGACCAGGGCTAGCCGCGACCCGCTGGCCGCGGCCAGCGATGTCAACTGGGTGTTCCACCAGGTGGCGAAAACCGACGTGTTCGTCGCAGTGCCTGACTGGTCCAGTCCCTGCGTCGCTCGTTCGACGCTCACCGTCGGGTCGGGTGCAGCGCCGCTATCGGCCAGCTCTATGAGGTAATTCCAGTAGTCGACCAGCACGCTAGGCGGAAGGGCGACGTTCCCCTCGTCGTCGTACAGCGCGGCACCGGCCTGGCGCGCCCAGATGTTCACCCCGCCGATGTCGAAGCCCCACGATTGGACGCCCGTCACCTCGCCGCCGCTGGCCTCCGAGATCTGTGTTCCGATCTCTTTGAGGTCATCCCACGACCACGTGTTGTCGTCCGGTGCCTCCACCCCGTACTCGTCCAGAAGATCGAGATTGGCGACCATCGAGTACGCGGTGAGGCCAACCGGAATCGCATACTGCGCACCATCAACAGCACCTGTAGCGACCGCGTTCTCGTCGAAGTTGCTGGTGTCCAGCTGGTCGGCGACGGTGTCCAGGTCCAACAGCACACCACTCTCGGCGTACGAGGCAATGTACAGCTCGTCCATCTGGATGATGTCCGGCGCATCGTTCGCTGCCACAGTCGTCGCGAGGCTGTCCCAATAGCCGTTCCAGTCCTTGAATTCTCCTTGGACGGTGATGTTGGGATGCTCCTCCTCGAAGAGGTCGATCACTTGCTGGGTCCGGGCGTGCCGCTCGTCCCCGCCCCACCAGGTGAAGCGCAGCGTCACCGGTTCATCCGACATGCCTGCTTCTTCAGTCTGGCCGGCCTCGCCCGGCGCCGCGTCGTCTGCATCAGAGTCGCCCCCACAGGCGTTCAGTACCAGACCCGCCGTTGCGGCCAGGATCATCGCTCGGCCCAGCCGCGAACCGCGGGTGAGCAAGCGTGGACGTTCGTTTCTCATAATTCTTCCTTTCGGATGGTGATTTCCATTACTTGCCTCCTGTTGTAGCGATCCCCCGAACGAGATAGCGCTGCCCAATGAGGAATGCCAAGAAGACGGGGACCAGCGATACGACGCTCATGGCGAACATTGATCCCCACGAGGTGGCCATGGTCGAGTCGACGAATGAACGCAACGCGACCGGCACGGTGTACATGTCCGGGTC
>JASLBX010000301.1 GCA_030146385.1 Jiangellaceae bacterium
GCTACGAGGCGCACCACCAGGTGCGGTTCACCGACGAGGCGCTGACGGCGGCCGCCGAGCTGTCCGACCGCTACCTCACCGACCGCTACCTGCCGGACAAGGCGATCGACCTGATCGACCAGACAGGGGCTCGGGTCCGGTTGCGCACCGGCGCTCCGCGGGCGGACGTCCAGGATCTGGAGCGTCAGGTCGAGCAGCTCATCAGGGACAAGGATCAAGCGGTCACCGAGGAGCGCTACGAGCAGGCCAGCGAGCTGCGCGACCGGATCGAGCAGCTGCGCCGCCAGATCGACGAACAGCGCCAGGGCGACCGGCCCGCAGCCGCACCAGAGGTGGGCACCGAGGACGTGGCCGAGGTCGTCGCGCGGGCTACGGGCATCCCGGTCAGACAGCTCACCGAGGAGGAGCGCACCCGGCTGCTCAACTTGGATGAACAGCTGCGGCGCCGCGTCATCGGCCAGGACGACGCCGTCCACGCCGTAGCGGAGGCGGTGCGGCGGTCGCGAGCCGGGCTCGGAGACCCTCAGCGGCCGATCGGCAGCTTCCTGTTCCTGGGACCCACGGGCGTGGGCAAGACCGAACTGGCTCGCGCGCTCGCCGAGGCCATGTTCGGCAGCGAGGACCGCATGGTCCGGCTGGACATGAGCGAGTTCCAGGAACGGCACACCGTCAGCCGGCTGGTCGGCGCGCCGCCGGGTTACGTCGGCTACGAGGAGGCCGGCCAGCTGACCGAGGCCGTGCGGCGCCGTCCGTACTCCGTCGTGCTGCTGGACGAGGTCGAGAAGGCCCACCAGGACGTCTTCAACATCCTGCTTCAGGTGCTGGACGACGGGCGGCTGACCGACTCACAGGGCCGGACGGTCGACTTCAAGAACACCGTCCTGATCATGACCAGCAACCTCGGTTCGGAGCTGATCACGAGCTCTGGCCCGCTCGGGTTCACCGCCGATGGGGGCGACGAGGACGAGCGCTCGCGCCGCGACCGGATCATGCGGCGGCTGCGTGACGCGTTCCGTCCGGAGTTCCTCAACCGGATCGACGAGATCGTGATCTTCCGCCAGCTCAGCCACGACGAACTGCGCCGGATCACCGACCTGCTGCTCGAGGAGACGCGCCGGCGGGCGCACGCCCAGGGGATCTCGCTCGAAGTCACGCCTGCCGCCATGGACTGGATCACCGAGCACGGGTACGAGCCCGAGTTCGGCGCCCGGCCCATGCGGCGCACCATCCAGCGCGAGCTCGACAACCAGTTGTCGCGGCTGATGCTCGAGGGCGAGGTCGGCAGCGGAGCGACCGTCACGGTGGACACGCAGAACGGCCGCCTGTCGTTCGCCGTCGCCTGAGGAGATCGACATGACCCACATCAAACGGCTCAGCGTTTATCTCAACGACCACCTCGCGGGAGCCTCCGGCGGCATCGAGCTGGCCCGCCGGGCGGCCCGCCGGCACGGCCGGGACCGGTCCGCACTGAACGACATCGCCCGGGAGATCGACGAAGACCGCTCCGAGTTGCTGGCCATCATGGCAGCGCTGGACGTCCCGGTTCGCAAGTACAAGCGGGCCGCGACCTGGGCGCTGGAGAAGCTCGGCCGGCTCAAGCTGAACGGCCGGATCTTCCGCCGCTCCCCCGTCAGCGACGTGCTCGAGGTCGAGGCCTTGAGGCTCGCCGTCGAGGGCAAGGCGGCGGGATGGCTGCTGCTCCGGCGGCTTGCCGAGCAGGACGACCGCCTCGATCCGGACAAGCTGGACCGCCTCATTGAACGCGCGGCCCGGCAGGCCGAGGTCCTGGAAATGCTGCGGATCAGCACGGCGGAGGAGACCTTCGCAGCCCAAACGACCGGCTGATCCGTGGCCCACCGGTTCAACGGATGGGCCTGGCGTCCGCTGCGCCGCGACACCGTCGTCCCGCCGATCAAGACCATCACCGCGTTGCTCGCCTCGTACGCGGTCGCCGTCCTGCTGATCCGGTCCCAAGCGCCGGTCTATGCGCCGTTCGCGGCGCTGTTCGCGGTGCAGCCGACCCTGTACCGGTCGTTGCTCCATGCCTTCCGCTACCTCGGCGCTGTCGTGATCGGGATCGCAGCGACAGGTGCGGTCGGAATGGCGCTCGGCGAGACGTTCTGGACGCTCACACTCCTGGTGATCGTGACGGTCGTCATCGGCGAGTGGCGTTGGCTGAGCGAATACGGGAAGCAGGCCGCCGTCGTCGGGCTCTTCGCCTTCGCGGCGGGCGGCGGCGACCAAGAGACGTACCTCACCGATCTCCTGCTGACCGTGCTGTGTGGTGCGCAGGTCGGCCTGGCGGTGAACGTCCTGTTCGCCCCACCGCTGCGCACACTGGAGGCCACCGGTGCGGTGCGGGACGCGTCCCGCGCGGTGAGTGATCTGCTGCGCGAGATCAGTGAGTCGCTTCGCGGTGACGACCACCTGGCCGCGGCAAGCAGGTGGCGCGAGGACGCCGCACATGCCTCTCACCTGGTCGACCGTGCCCGCCAAGAGATCGAGTTCGGGGAGGAGTCGAGTCGACTCAACCCACGCCGGCTGCTGGGGTCGTCCCTGCCATTCGTGTCGCTCCGCAGCCGCGCGGAAGCGCTCACGGCGGTGAGTGGGCAGCTGCAGTCGATCTGCCGGGTCCTGTTCTACGCGTCCCGGTACGGCGATGAGGAACTGGCTGGTGGCCCGCTCAGCCGCTTCCTGCCGCCGTATGCCGAGTTGATCGAGGAGCTGGCTGACGCGACCGGTGCCCTGGGGGAAGCCGACCCGGCGGCCCGGCACGCGGATGTCTCCGTGCCGGCCGATCCGGTCGCTCAGGCAGATGCGGCCGGGCGGGCGGACGTTCGGGCACGCGAAGGGCTTGTCCCAGCTGGCGCACCGGCAGGCAGCACGACGGCCGAGGACGGAAAGATCAACCGAAGCGTGGCCTTGGGACTGCAGCGACACCGGGAGCTCGCTCAGCTTCTCGCTGAGGAGCAAGCGACGGACTCGCGCGCGCTTGCGGACTGCGGCGCCCTGCTCGTGGAAGCCGAGCGGATGCTAGCCGAGCTCGAAGCCCACAGCTCGTACTGGTGAACCTGCAGCCGCGCGGTGCCGG
>JASLBX010000321.1 GCA_030146385.1 Jiangellaceae bacterium
CGGCGATCGTCAGGTGCTCGAAGACGTGCCGCCCCTCCATGCACAGGCTCATGCCCTGCTTGACGCGGTCGGCGGCGTCCATCCGGGTGATGTCCTGCCCGGCGAACGTGATCGACCCGTCGGTGACCTCGCCGTGCTCGCTGGGCAGCAGCCCGGAGACCGCCTTGAGCGTCGTCGACTTGCCGGCGCCGTTGGACCCGAGCAGCGCGACGATCTTGCCCTCAGGCACCTGCATGGACATGCCCCGGAGGACGAGGATGACCTCCTCGTAGATGACCTCGACATTGTTCAGCTCGAGGATCACCTGGCTGCTGGCGGTACCGCCGGGGGCGCGAGCGGCCTGCTGTGCACCCCCGGCGCCGCCGTCACGGACAGAGCTCATCGACCAGCGGGGTCCACTCGCCACCTTCGACAACCCACATCGGGGAGCACACCATCCCCGCGCGGCGGCCATCGTCCCGTGGCGTCAATGTGATGGGCAATGACACGCCCTGGGTGTCGAAGTTCTCGATGGCGCCGAGCGCCTCCCTAATCGCCGGTCCGGTGACTTCCTCGCCGGACTCGACGACCGACTCGATGGCGTCGGACATCAGGGCCATCTTCCACCAGCCCTGGGTGTAGTGGAGGCTGGTGAGCTCTTCGCCCTGGTCCTCGAGGAAAGCACGCGCGTCTTCCTGGCCAGGGACGTCGACGGAGACGGGCGTCCACGGCTGGACGGACACCGCTCCCTCGGCATTGTCGCCGGCCAGCTCGATGAACAGCTCGCCGCCGGCCCAGTTGAGCAGCACGAGCTGGATGTCCAGCCCCTGGTCGGCGATGTCGCCTGCGAGCAGCGCGGCCGGGCTCTCGACGTTCTGGACGATGATGTAGCCCACGCCGTCGGAGGCGACCCGGCGCAGCTCGCCGACGAAGTCGGTGGCACCGCCGGGCATCACGTGCACCTGGTACCCGAGGTCGAGCCCGGCCTCCTCGATGTAGGCCTCGCCGTCGGCAACCGGCGACGTGCCGAACGGGCTGTCATGGTGGAACACGGCGACCTCGGCGCCCGGGTCCTGCTCGTGGATCCACTGCAGAGCAATCCTCATCTGGTCGGAGTAGCTGGTCGCAACGATGAAGTTGAACGGCGTCTCCTCGAAGTTCGTGAGCTCCTCGGAGTAGGACGCGGACATAAACGGAATCTCGTCCGCGTTGACTCGGCCACGCAATGCCTCGGTGTCGGCGGTGCCCCAGCCCTGAATGGCGACGGCGCCCTGCGCGGTGAAGTCGGTGTAGAGCCGCTCGGCGATGGCCACGTCGTACTGGTAGTCCTCCCACAGCAGCTCGATCGGCCGGCCGGCGATACCGCCCTGCTCGTTGCGCCATTCGACGTAGCCGCGGACGCCCTCGGAGTAGGGCGTCCCGACATCGGCCGTCGCACCGGAGAGGTCGGCGATGTTGGCGATCAGGATCGGCTCGCCGTCGGCGTCGCCACCAGCCGCCCCTTCATCGTCGCCGCCGCAGGCTGCCAGACCGAGCGCCAGCACCGCTAGCGTGGCCGTGATCTTCGCTGGACTCTTAACTCTCGTCGAATACATCAGCACTCCTTTGTCAGTAGCGGAATGGCCAGAGCCGGAAGTAGTCCTTGATCCGCTGCCACGTCCGGTCCAGCCCTCGCGGCTCGAACAGCAGGAACAGGACTATGACCAGCCCGAACACGATCAGCTGGATGGCCGGGATCTCGCGGCTGAGCACGGGAAGCGTGTCGCGTACGTTGCGAGCGAACTGCTGGATCGCCGCCGGCAGGACGGTCATGAACGCCGCCCCGTACACCGACCCGGCGACGCTGCCCAGCCCACCGACGATGATCATCGCCAGGAACAGCACCGAGACGTCGAGGGTGAACCGCTCCCAAGTCACGATCGTCCGGTAGTGAGCGGTCAGCGCGCCGGCCAGTCCGACCATCCCGGACGAGATCGCGAACGCCAGCAGCTTCTGCCGGCCGACGTCGATGCCCATCACCGCGGCGGCGATGTCCTGGTCGCGGACGGCGTGGAACGCCCGACCCAGGCCGGTGCGGAACAGGTTGCGTGCCGCGATGACCACAAGAATCGCGACGCCGAAGATGATCCAGTACCAGGTGAAGTCGGTCCGTAGCGTCCAGCCCAGGATCTCCGGGGACGGAACCACCAGCGCATCGACGCCGCCGGTCAGGAAATCCCAGTTGCGGAATGCGTACAGCAGGATGAACTGCGCGGCCAGCGTCGCCATCGCCAGGTACAGGCCCTTCAGCCGTAGCGAGGGCAGGCCGAAGAACGTCCCCACCACCGTGGTCACGGCGACGGCGGCCGAGATCGCGACCAGCGCCGGCACCTCCAGCCGGGCCACCAGGATCGCGGAGGTATACGCGCCCACACCGAGGAACGCCCCGTGGCCGAGGCTGATCAGGCCGGTGTGGCCAACCAGGATGTTCAGCCCGACGGCGCCGATGATCGCGATGCCGATCTGGTTGGCGACGGTGAGCCAGAACGGATTCAGGACGAACGGCGCAGCGATCACTACGAGGACGATGAGCGCCAGCCGGATCCACTCCGCGCGCGTCGTGCGCAGCGCGTAGTCCGCTTCGTATCTGGTGTGGTAGACGCCGGTCGCAGTCGCCATGAGGGCCTCACACTCTCTCGATCCGTACCTCACCGAACAGCCCGTACGGGCGGAACAGGAGGATGAGGACCAGGACGACGAAGGGGATGACCTGCTGGAGCCCGCCACCGATGTAGCCGGCGGTGTACGTGATGAGCAGGCCGATGATGCCGCCGGCAACCATCGCACCGGGGACGGAGTCCAGGCCTCCCAGGATCACGACAGGGAACACCAATAGGCCGAACGTGGCGACCTCGCCGGAGACTCCGAACAGGTTCGCGACGATGATCCCGGCCAGCACCGCACTGGCTGCGGCGAGGGCCCAGGCCAGCGCGAACACACGCCGCACGCTGATGCCGACCACTATGGCCGCCTGCTGGTCATCGGCGACCGCGCGCATGGCAATGCCGTGCCGCGACCGCTGGAAGAACAGGCTCAGCGCGGCCAGCACCGCGCCGGCGAAGACGACGGCAAAGATGCGGTTCACCGACACCGGCACACCGAGGACGTCGACGGCGCCGCGCGGGATGAACGACGGCATCGGCCGCGGCTCGGTACCCCACACGAACTGGACGACGCCCTGCAGGACGAACGCCAGCCCGATGGTCACCATGATCACCGAAATCACGTTCTCGCCGATCAGTGGGCGCAGGACGAACCGCTCGGCGGTGAGCCCGACCAGCACCGCGACAACGAGGGCACCTGTCACCGCGAAGTACCACGGCAGGCCGTACTCCACGATGCCGGCCCAGACCAGGTACGCGCCGACCAGCAGGAAGTATCCCTGGGCGAAGTTGATGACTCCGGTGGCCTTGAAGATGATCACGAATCCGAGCGCGGCCAGGGCGAGGATCGCGCCGTTCGCCAGGCCCGTGATGGTCAGCTGAATAAACGTCTCCACCTTGCGCTCCCTACCGCCCGCTCCAGGCGAATCGGCGCCGCTTGGGCGCGGGTGTGAAGCCGTCCATGGCCAGGATCGTGAGCTCGATCTTGCGCTCGGCGGTCGTGCCGTCCTGATACGTGACCGTGCTCGTCACCGTCACCGAATCGGCGTCCCCATAGAGCGCCTCGATGAGGTCCCCGTAGCGCTCATTGATCACTCCGCGGCGTACCTTGCGGGTGCGGGTGATCTCCTCGTCGTCCGGGTCGAGTTGCTTGTGCAGCAGCAGGAAGCGACGGACCCGGATGCTTTCGGGCAGGTCCTGGTTCGCCCGGTGGACCTCCTCGGCGATGAGCTGGTACACCGCCGGCTTCTGCGCCAGGTCGGTGTAGGTGGTGTAGGAGAGGTGCTCGCGCTCGGCCCAGGCGCCGACCGTCCGCATGTCGATCGTGATCATGGCGGTGATGTACGGCCGGGCCGTGCCGCCCATCTCGCCACCGAACACGACGCCCTCTTCGACGTACGGGCTGAACTTGATCTTGTTCTCGATGAACGCCGGGCTGAACTGGGTGCCGTCCTGCGCCCGCATGACGTCCTTGGCGCGGTCGATGACGACGAGGTGGTCGTTCTCGTCGACGTAGCCGGCGTCCCCGGTGTGCAGCCACCCGTTCCGGTCGATGGCGTCGCGACTGGCCTCCTCGTTGCGGTAGTAGCCCTGGAAGACCGCCGGGCTGCGCAGCAGGATCTCGCCGTCGTCGGCGATCGCCAGCTCGGTCGCCGGAATGGGGCTGCCGACAGTGTTGAACGTCACGGCATCGTCCCGGTGTGCGACAGCTATGCCGCAGATCTCGGTCTGGCCGTAGATCTGCTTGAGGTTCACGCCGATGGAGTGGAAGAAGCGGAACACGTCCGGACCCAGCGGCGCGCCACCGGTGTAGCAGCGCTTGATCCGGGTCAGGCCAAGCTGCTCGCGTACCGGCCGCAGCGCCGTCAGCTCAGCAACCGGCCGGAGTAGTCGGTCAAGCGTGCGCGGCCGCGCACCCTTCACCTGGCGGTCGGCCACCCGGCCGCCTACCCGCTGGCCCCAGGCGAACGCCGCCCGCTTGAGCCAGCCCGCCTCGCCCACGCGGACCTGGACGGACGACAGCATGTCCTCCCAGATGCGGGGCGGGCTGAACATTACGTCCGGACCGATCTCGCGCAGGTCGGCGCGAACGGTGTTGGCCTCTTCGGGGAATGAGACGGTGAATCCGGCCTGCAGGCCGCAGGCGAGGGTGAGCATCTGCTCGCCGATCCAGGCGAAGGGCAGAAAGCTCACGTACCGGTCGTCCGCGTCGAGCGGATCGATCGCCATCAGGCTGCGGCCCATGGACAGCAGGTTGCGGTGCGAGAGCATCGCGAGCTTGGGACGGGCGGTGGTGCCCGAGGTGGTGCAGATGACGGCTATGTCGCCAGCCCGGCCGGCCGCTATCTGCTCGTCCAGCCAGCCGGGATGTGCCTGCTCGTACTCGCGACCGCGAGCCTCGACGGCGGTGAACTCGAGCAGGTAATGCTGGTCGTAGTGCTCGAGCCCGCGGGGGTCGTAGTAGACGACGGTCTCGACCGAGTCCAGCCGGTCCCACAGCCGGATCAGCTTGTCGACCTGCTCCTGGTCCTCGGCCACCACGACTCGTACCCTCGCGTGGCTAAGGATGTGCACGATCTCCTCGCCCACGCTGGTCGGATAGATGCCCACCACACATGCGCCAAGCGACTGGGCGCCAAGCTCACTGATCAGCCACTCGGGGCGGTTGTCGCCCAGGACGGCCACGACGTCTCCGGGACGCACGCCCAACTGGGCCAAGCCGTGCGCGAAGTTCCGCACTCGGGCCCGGTAGGCGGCCCACGACACCGGCTGCCAGATGCCGTACCGCTTCTCCTGGAGCGCGATCCGGCCGTCACCGTGCCGATCCGCCAGCGCGTCCAGCAGCTTCGGGAATGTCGTGTCGTCCGGGACCGGCTCGGGTGCCGTCTCGCGAGGGCTCACCACCCGGGCGGCGCCCGGGTTGGCAGGTGTCGCGGCGGCCGCGTTCATGTCGGGGTCCCCGCGAAAGCGCGAGCGGAGCCTGCGGAGCGAGTGGTTTCGTGGGGTGATTTCAAGCTACCTCCTCGCCGAGGTAAGCCTCGATCACCTCGGGGTTGGTCTTGACCTCCGCCGGGGTGCCACTGGTGATCTTGCGGCCGAAGTCCAGGACGCTCACCCGGTCGGAGATGTCCATGACGACTTCCATGTCATGCTCGATCAGCACCACGGTGACGCCGGCGAGGTCGTTGACGTCGAGGATGAACCGGGCCATGTCCTCCTTCTCTTCGGCGTTCATCCCGGCCATCGGCTCGTCCAGCAGGAGGACGGCCGGTTGCAGGCACAGCGCCCGGCCGACCTCCACCCGCTTCTGGATGCCGTACGGCAACGCGCCCACCTGGGCGTGGCGAACCGCCTGGATCTCAAGAAAGTCGATCACCTCTTCGACCAGCTCACGGTGAACGATCTCCTGCCGCCGAGCCGGGCCGAAGTACAGGAACGACCGCCACACCGAGTGCTTCATGTGCACATGCCGGCCCAGCATCAGGTTGTCGAGCACCGTCATGTGCTTGAACAGCTCGATGTTCTGGAAGGCGCGGGCCACTCCCCAGCGGGCGATCCGGCTCGGCCGGGCCGTGGTGAGCTCGTGCGCCTGAGCGTCGTCGCTGTAGAGCCGGATGCTGCCCGACTGCGGCCGGTACAGCCCGCTGATGCAGTTCAGCAGGCTGGTCTTGCCGGCGCCATTCGGCCCGATGATCGCGTGGATGTCGCCCTGGCGGACGTCCAGGCCGACTCCGCGCAAGGCCTGGACTCCGCCGAACCGCAGCGCCACACCCTCGATCTGCAGTTGCAGGCCCCCAGGCTCGAGGCTGCTGCCGTTGAGGTTGTGACGGTACGCACGCGACACGTCGGTAGTACCTCGCTCCCTCGCCATTGGGCAACTGCCATCGGCACAGCAGTGTCGTAGCGCTACCATTGCATTCCACTATGCGGAAGTCAATCCCTTTTTACGTAAGGGTGTTCTGATAGTCGAGAGTCGATTACGATGAGCGGAGCATATGGCCAGGCTCGAAGGGAGAGTCACGTGGCGGAGCAGGAGGCTGCTCGCGGCACCCTCGGCACGGTCCGCAACGCCTCGACTCTGCTCGACTTGCTGAGCAACGGGCCCGCTTACCAGCAACTCAGCGACCTCGCCGAGCGGTCGAGGCTGTCGCTGCCGACAGTCCACCGGCTATTGCGCAGCCTGGTGGCCGCCGGCCTCGTCGAGCAGGACCCTGCCTCTTCGCGGTACAGCCTCGGCCCGGAGTTGGTCCGACTATCCGAGCGGTACCTGGATCGGCTGCCTCTGCTGCAGCGGCTGCGGCCGTACCTTGTCGACCTGCGCAACCGGACATCGGCGACCGTCGTCGTCGCCATGCTGGTGCGCGACATGGTTGTGAACGTCGAGCGCATCGACGGGGTAGACGCGGCCGCAACAGTTCAGCGGATGGCTCGCAGCTCCCCTGCCCATCAATCAGCGGCGGGACGTTTGCTGCTGGGCCGTGCGGGGCCCGCAGCGTGGAAGCAGTACCTGGATGGCGACCTCGACGACCCTCCGGCCGTCACGACACTCGAACGCTGGGCGGAGGCTGATCTGTTGCACGGCACGGTCGATGGGCTGCGCACGCACACCGAAGTGGCTGTGCCGATCGTCGGCCCGAACGGATCCGCGGCCGCGGCGCTGGTTGCCACCGGCGGTCCGCCCACGTTCACCCGGGAACACCTGGTCGACGAGATCGGACCAGAGCTGCAGCAGACGGCCGCGCTCATGAGGAGGCTGGTGGCCGGTGACTAGGTGGCGAGGCATGGGTACCGGCCCACCGGACCGCAGTTCGGGGCTGGCCGAGGCGCTGACCGCGTGGGCCGCGGAAGCGGAGGCGCTGGAGTGGACCACCCGGCCGCAGCGGCTCCACCAACCCGGGCCAGCCCCCAACGACACCTGGTTCTTAGGTGGGACGCTCAACGTCGCCGCCAACTGCCTCGACCGCCACCTCCATGATCGCGGTGACCGGGTGGCCGTCTACTGGGAAGGCGAACCGGGCGACCGGCGCGCCCTGACCTACCGCGAACTGCACGCCGAGGTCGTCGCATTCAGTAGCGTCCTCGCCGACCTGGGCGTACGCCGGGGTGACCGGGTTGCTCTGTATCTCGGCATGGTCCCCGAGACAATCGTCGCGATGCTCGCCTGCGCTCGGCTCGGCGCCGTTCACTGTGTCCTGTTCAGCGCGCTGCCGGCCGAGGCCCTGGCCGACCGGCTCACCGACATCGAGCCGAAGGTACTGGTCACCCAGGACGGCAGCTGGCGGCATGGCATGGTGCTGCCGCTCAAAGCAAGGGCCGACGAGGCCTTGGCCGCGACCAGCGGCATCGAGCACACCGTCGTCGTCCGGCGCACCGGCATCGACGTCGCCTGGTACGAGGGCGACCGCTGGTACCACGACCTGATGGCCGAGGCGGGCGGTGCGGAGACGCCCGCCGAGCCACACCCAGCCGACGACCCGCTGCTCGTGCTCCACCTGGCCAACCGCCGCGGCAGGCCCAACGGGATCGTCCACCGCGCTGCCGGCGTGCTCGTCTATGCCTCCGCCATGCATCGCGCCCTGTCCACCAGCGCCGACGACGTGTTCTGGTGCGCGGTCGACATCGGCTGGGTGGCCGGCCAAACGCACGGAATCTACGGCCCGCTGGCCGTCGGGGCAACGTCCGTCGTCTTCGAGGGCACGCTCGACACACCTACCCATGCCCGAGCCTGGCAGATCATCGACCGCTACGGCGTCAACTCGGTAGTGACAACTCCCTCCATCCTCCGAAGTCTCAGGCAATGGGTCGACAGCCCGCCGTCAGTGGCGAAGCTCGACTCGCTCCGGCTCATCGTCCATGCCGGCGAGCCGCTCGACGACGACACGGGGACATGGCTGCGAGAGGAAGTGGGCCGCGGCCGCGTGCTGCTACGGGACGGCTGGGGCCAGACCGAGCTCGGCGCCATCGTCACGGTTGACCCGCCACCGGATCCGCCGCTCCCGGTTCCCGGGCTCGACGTCCTCGCGTCCGACAACACATCCGCCGGCCCCGGTGAGACGGGCGAACTGGTGCTGTGCCACCCGTGGCCCGCACTGTTCCTGCGGCTGCAACACCCGCACACCGACGCCGCTGAGCGCTACTGGCACCGACCTGGCTGTTACGCGACCGGCGATCTCGCCCGGCGCGAGCCCGACGGCCAGGTCACCATGCTCGGCCGGATGGATCCAGTCATCAGCGTGTCCGGCCAGCTCGTCTCCGCGAGTGAGGTGCGCGAAGTACTCGAGGAGCATCCGTACGTTGCCGCTGCGGAAGTCGTCGCGCGTCCCGACCGGCGCACCGGGCAAGCCGTCGTGGCGTGCGTAGTGCTGGACGCGGCAGTTGCCGACCTGGACGATAGGCCACTTCAGCAGCTGACGGCCGACCTGCGCGGCCATGTGCGGGAGACGATCGGTGGGCTGGCCCACCCACAGGCCGTGGCGTTCCTGGACAACCTGCCGGCCTCGGTTCCTCGCCCAGAGCTGCGCCGGGCGCTCGCCGCCGTCTGCAGCAACCTCCGGCCCGGCGACGTACTGCACATCACCCGCGAGCGGCTGTTGGCCGCCGTAGCCGCGAGCACCGGCAACGTGCGATGATCCGACAGGCCGCCGTACGGGAGGAAAGATGAACTCGGACTGCCTGTTCTGCTCGATCGTCGCCGGCGACGCACCGGCGACCAAGGTCGCCGAGGGCGACCGCGTCCTTGCGATCCGCGACATCTATCCTCGCGCACCGGTTCACGTCCTGGTGCTGCCGCACGAGCACCTCGCGTCCGCGCACGAACTCGGCGCGCAGGACGCCGACCTGCTCGGCCGGTGCTTCGCGCTGGCCCGCGAGGTGGCGGAAGCGGAGGGCATCGCCGACGGCTACCGCATCACCACCAACGTCGGCGCCAAGGGCGGCCAGGCCATCCTGCACCTGCACTTCCACGTGCTCGGCGGCCGTCAGCTCGGCCACATCGACAGCGGCCAACCGCCCGCTTCCACGTAAACCTCTACTGGGCACCACGCGTCAGTGGTGTATGGACGCTGCGACCGTGGATGCCGCCGGCACCGGACGGGTATATTCCGCGACTCCAGCAGCGATTGTGAAAGGTTGGCTGGTGGAGCGCACTGAGTCGGACGCGGACCGGCTTGTCGCCGAGCTCTACACCGCCCACTACTCGGGACTCGTCCGGCTCGCGACGCTGCTCCTGCGCAACCACGCCATGGCCGAGGAGGCCGTGCAGGACGCGTTCGTCGCGCTGCACAAGCGGTGGCGCCGGCTCAAGAATCCAGAACAGGCGGCGGCCTACCTGCGCATCTCCGTCCTCAACAACACCCGATCCATCCAACGGCGGTGGACGGTCGCTGCCAAACACCCAGACGATCGTCCCCTCGATGAACCGAGTGCAGAGTCCGGCGCGATGCGCGCAGCAGCCAGTGACGCGGTCATTGCCGCGCTCCGCACGCTTCCGGAGCGGCAACGCGAGGCGCTTGTCCTGCGCTACTACGCCGGCCTGTCCGAAGCCGAGATCGCGGCGGCGATGAAGGTCAGCCGGGGCGCGGTGAAGAGCCACACCTCGCGCGGCATGGCCACGCTGCGGAGCCGGTTGGAGGCGTGGTCATGACCGAGAAGTGGACGCCCGAGGACGAGGAGCGGCTGCGCCGTGCCCTCCAGCAGGAGGCCTCCAAGGTCTACCCGTCGCCTGGTGGCCTGGAGCAAATCCTGGCCCGAACCCGCCGGGAACGTAGCTGGACGATGGCCTGGCGGAATCCGGCTGTGCTCGGTGTGGCGGCCGCCGTCATCACCGCCGTCGCAATCATCGGGGCCGGCGCGGCGATGCTGCGCGACTCGAGCGACAACGTCGCGAGGCCGGGCGGCGGCGACGCGACCACGTCGAGCGCGCCGGTGACCAGCGAGCCCGCGTCTCCGTCGCCGTCACCGACGCCGACGGAGGAGCCTACGGATGATCCGGTCGCGACCGACCCGGCGACGGAAGCGCCGAGCCCGCCTCCCGCAACCCAGGAGCCTGAGGCCGGGTTCACCGGCGCCGTCCCGGTGTACTTCGTCAACGACACCCGTGCCGGATTCCGGCTGGCCCGCGAGTGGATCCCGGTCGAGACGTCCCGCAACGCCATCGAAGCGGCGGTCATCCGCATGGTTGCCGAGCCTCCAGTGCGTGCGTACGACACGCTATGGAACCGGGCGACGGAGGTCCGGTCGGTGGAGGTTCGCGACGGCGCCATCAAGGTGGACCTGTCTCTGCCCGAGACGCCGGTCGTCCGGGACGAGGCCGAGCTTGCGATCCAGCAGTTGGTGTACACCGCAACCGCAGCGGCGTCGTTGATCGACCGCGACTACGGCTCACTGCCGGTGCGGATCCTGGACGACGGCGAGCAGGTGGACTCGCTCGGCGGCGTGGATGTGTCCGAAGTGCTGCGCCGGGACGCTCCGCTGGACGTCCGGCAGCTCGTCCAGCTCAATTCGCCCAGCGAAGGCGCCACGGTGCGCAGCCCCGTCGAGGTGAGCGGTGACGCGGCGGTCTTCGAGGCGACCGTCCAGTGGGAACTGCTCCAGGACGGTGAGGTCGTGGACTCCGGGTTCACGACGACGCTGGAGGGTCAGCGGTTCAGCGCGTTCGAGTTCGAGCTGGACCTCGAGCCGGGCGAGTACACCATCGTGATCACCGAGGACGACCCGTCCGGCGGCGAAGGTGGCGAGCCGATGTCCGACGAGCGCACCTTCACCGTCGTTGAGTAGGCGAGCACCTCAATCGTCGTGATCGGAGTGACGGACGAGCCGGGTTTCCGGCTCATACTCCACATTGATCATCCAACGGGCCTAGCGCCAGCGAGCCGTCCGGGAAAGCAGGACGCCAGCCGCCACGGCACCGGCCGTCGATGTGCGTAGGACGGTCGGTCCGAGCCGGACGGCGACTCCATCGGCGGTGGTGAACTGGTCGATTTCGTCGTCGGTGATCCCGCCCTCGGGCCCGACCACGAGCACGACATCGCCAGCGGGCGGCGGTGTCAGTTGACCAACGGCACCGTCAGCGCCCTCGTGCAGCACCAATGCCACGGCGGCGCTGCCCACCAGCTCCGCCACCGGCGACGTCGTCGCCAGCTCGGTGACCTCGGGAAACCACGCCCGCCGGGACTGCTTGGCAGCCTCGCGCGCGATGGACCGCCAACGCCGCAGCGACTTGGCGCCGCGCTCGCCCTTCCACTGTGTGATGCACCGGCTGGCCGCCCACGGCACGATCACGTCGATACCGACCTCGGTCATCAGCTCGATGGCCAACTCGCCGCGGTCGCCCTTCGGCAATGCCTGGACGACGGTCACCCGCGGCGCCGGCGGCGGAACGTCCGACCGTGACTGCACCTTACAGGTGATCCCTCGCTTGCCGGCGTCCACCACAACGCAACGGGCCATGTGCCCGGCGCCGTCGGTGAGGTCGACGTACTCATCGCGGCGGATCCGCCGGACCACCGCCGCATGGTGGCCTTCGTCGCCGTCCAGTTCCAGGACGTCAGCGGCCCGCAGGCGCTCGCCGTCCATCCAAAACACCGGCGTGCTCACGAGCGCGTCTCCCTTTGCGGGGCTCTCCCCGGCTTTGCTACTCCTACAAGCCACGTAAGGACAGGAAATACCCTCTTTACGTGATCATTACAGTCACTTCAGGGCGTCGCGGATGCGGGAGAAGAGGTTGCCGTCCTTCGCCGAGACCGCGCCGAGTGGACGCTCCTCGCCGCGGAGCGACGCCAGCTCGCGGAGCAGCTCTTCCTGCTGGGCGTCCAGCTTGGTCGGCGTACTGACGTCGAGGTGGACGATCAGATCACCACGGCCCGTTCCGCGCAGCTTTGGCACGCCGCGCGCGACCAGCTTGATGGTCTCCCCCGGCTGAGCACCCGGGCTGATCTCGAGCTTCTCGGTGCCTTCCAGCGTCTCCAGCTCGATCGACGTGCCGAGCGCCGCGGCGACCATCGGGATGGCCATCGTGCAGTGCAGGTCGTCGCCCTGGCGGGTGAACATCGGATGCGGCCGGACCAGCAGCTCGACGTACAGGTCGCCGGTCGGGCCGCCACCGGGGCCGACCTCGCCCTGACCGGACAGCTGGATTCGGGTACCCGAGTCGACGCCCGCCGGGATCTTGATCGTCAGCGACCGGCGCGTACGAACCCGGCCGTCGCCAGAACACTCGCCGCACGGTCGCGGGTTGATCGTCCCGAAGCCGTGGCACTGCGGGCACGGCCGGGTGGTCATCACCTGGCCGAGGAACGACCGCTGCACCTGGCTGACCTCGCCCTGGCCACCACACGTCGGGCACGTGGCGAGGCTAGACCCCGGAGACGTCCCTGCCCCCTGACACGCCGAGCACACGACTGCGGTGTCGACCTGCAACTGCTTGGTCGCCCCGAACACGGCCTCGGAGAGGTCGACCTCCAGCCGGACGAGCGCGTCCTGCCCCCGCCGAACCCGGCTACGCGGTCCGCGCGCGCCGGCGCCGCCGAAGAACGCGTCCATGATGTCGGTGAACGAGAACCCGGCACCGAAGCCGCCGCCGGCACCGCCCCCACTCGCCATCGGGTCGCCGCCGAGGTCGTAGATCTCGCGCTTCTTGGGGTCGATCAACACCTCGTAGGCGTTGGTGACCTCTTTGAACTTCTCCTGGGTTGCCGGGTCAGGGTTGATGTCCGGGTGCAGCTGCCGGGCCAGCCGACGGTAGGCTTTCTTGATCTCGTCGCTGGTCGCGTCCTTGCTCACGCCGAGGACGTCGTAGTAGTTCGTCGTGGGGGGCACTCAGGCTTCCTAGCTGTTGGCCGCGAGAATCTGGCTGACGTATCGCGCAACGGCTCCGACCGATGCGATTGTTCCTGGATAGTCCATCCGGGTCGGCCCCACGACCCCGAGCGTGGCCAGCGCGCGGTCTCCGGGGCCGTACCCGGTCGTGACGACGGACGCGGCCGACAGCTCGCCGGGGTTCTCGTGACCGATCCGTACGGTGAGGGTCGACGGGGTGGTGGCCTCGCCGATCAGCTTGAGCAGCACCACCTGCTCCTCGAGCGCCTCGAGCAGCGGAGCGAGGGCAGCGTCGAACTCGTGGCCGAACCGGGTGATGTTCGCGGTTCCGGCGACCGCGATGCGCTCTTCGTGCCGTTCGACGAGCGAGTCGAGCAGGGTGGCCACGATCACGGAGACGGTGGCGCGGTCCTCAGGCGCGAACGCCGCGGGCAACGACTCGACCGCCCGTCCCACGGCGCTGAACTCGAGGCCCTGCACGGCACCGCCGATGCGGGCGCGCAGGTCTGCGACCAGCTGCTCGTCGACCTCGGCGGGCAGCTCGATGACCCGCTGCTCTACCCGGCCGGCGTCGGTGATCATCACGAGCAGGATCCGTGCGGGCGAGAGCGGGACCAGCTCGACGTGCCGGATCGACGTGCGGGTCAGAGACGGGTACTGGACGACAGCAACCTGGCGGGTCAGCTGCGCGAGCAGCCGGACCGTGCGCGCCACGACGTCGTCGAGGTCGACCACGCCGTCCAGAAAGCTGTGGATCGCCCTCTTCTCGGCAGGAGACAGCGGCTTGATCGTCGAGAGCCGGTCCACAAACAGCCGGTAGCCCTTGTCAGTGGGCACCCGTCCGGCGCTGGTGTGCGGCTGGGCGATCAGGCCCTCGTCCTCGAGAGCGGCCATGTCGTTGCGGACGGTCGCGGGCGATACGCCCAGCCGGTGACGATCGGCGAGCGCCTTCGAACCGACGGGCTCCTGAGTGGCCACGTAGTCCTCGACGATGGCGCGCAGCACCTCGAGCTTGCGGTCGTCGAGGGACATTTGGCGGCCACCTCCTCTGGCACTCGACAACTTCGAGTGCCAATTCTACGGTCTTAGCGCCTGACGATGCCATCTCCAGCCGCCGCTGGTCTACAGCCCGGAGCCCGGCATGTCTGCCGCCGTGTCGTTACACACGCCGGCGCGGGCCGCCGGTTACGGTCACCGGGTGCGTTACGCCGACCGCTATGGCCGTGATGTCCTTGCCTCGCCGCGTCAGCCGCCCCGCGGCCGGACGGTCGAGCAGCCGATCGAGCCGGGCCTCGTGGTCGAGGACGCGCAGACCGGCTTCTGCGGCGCGGTCGTCGACTTCGACAAGCACGTCGTCACGCTCGAGGACCGGCACGGGCGGCGTCGCGGATTCCCGCTCGGTGCTGGGTTCCAGCTGGACGGACGTCCGGTGGAGCTGGTGCGGCCGCGGGCACGGCCGTCCGGTGGGCGGGCACGGACGGCGTCGGGATCGATCGCCGTCACTGGTCAGCGGGCCCGGGTGGCGCAGGCCAGCCGGATCTACGTCGAGGGCAAGCACGACGCCGAACTGGTCGAGCAGGTGTGGGGCGACGACCTGCGCGTCGAGGGCGTCGTCGTCGAGGAACTCGGCGGGGCGGACGACCTGGTGCCGATCGTCCGCGAGTTCTCCCCCGGGCCGGGCCAGCGGCTGGGCGTGCTCCTGGACCACCTGGTGCCGGGCTCCAAGGAGAGCCGGATAGCCGCGGAGGTTGAGCGGTCCGCGGACTCAGATCACGTACTTGTGCTCGGTCATCCGTACGTGGACGTCTGGCAGGCCGTACGCCCGTCCGTACTGGGTCTGGACGCCTGGCCGGACGTCCCGAAGGGACAGTCGTGGAAGGAAGGTGTGTTGCGAGCCGCCGGCTGGCCGCTCGATACGGCGGCGGCGTGGCGGCGCATCCTCGGTTCGGTCAGTACGTACGCGGACCTCGAACCCGCGCTGCTCGGCCGGGTGGAGGAGCTGATCGACTTCGTGACGGCGCCCGACGCCTAGCCAAGAAGGCGGTGCACGATGCCGTCCGCCAGCAGGCGTCCGCGGCGGGTGAGCACGATCCGGTCGGCGGCGTAGCGCTCCGGTTCGATCAAGCCGTCGGCGGACAGTTCCTCTGCGGCGGCCCGTCCCTCACCGTCGAGGATGTCCACGTCCAGCCCGGCCACGAGCCTGGTTTCCAGCAGTACCCGCTCGACCCGGCGGGTCTCGGCGTCCAGCACCTCGCGAGCATGCGCCGGGCTCTGCGCGGACGAGAGCCGAGCGGCCCACGCCGCCGGATGTTTGAGATTCCACCACCGCGTGCCACCCACGTGGCTGTGCGCGCCCGGCCCGACACCCCACCAGTGCCCGCCGGTCCAGTACAGCTCGTTGTGCCGGCACCGGGCGGCGTTGGACGTGGCCCAGTTCGACACCTCGTACCAGCCGAAGCCGGCCGCGCTCAGCGCGTCGTCCACCAGCTCGTACTTGTCGGCGAGGTCGTCGTCGTCCGGAGCGGGCAGCTCGCCGCGGCGGATCCGGGCCGCCATGCGGGTGCCCTCCTCGACGATGAGCGCATAGGCGCTCACATGGTCGGGGCCAGCGTCGATCGCGGCTTCGACGCTGGCCCGCCAGTCGTCCAGGCTCTCGCCCGGCGCGCCGTAGATCAGGTCGAGGTTGACGTGCTCGAAACCGGCCTTCCGCGCCTCGGCGGCGGCCTCGGCGGGCCGTCCGGACGTGTGGACGCGGTCGAGAACGGCCAGTACGTGCGGACGCGCGCTCTGCATGCCGAGCGACACGCGGGTGAACCCGACCTCCAGCAGCCCGTCGAACCATGCCGGCCCGGCCGACTCGGGGTTCGCCTCCGTGGTGATCTCGACGTCCGGAGTGAGCCCGAACTGGTCGTCGATCGCCTGGACGACCCGGCCGAGATCGGCGGACGGCAGCAGGCTCGGCGTCCCGCCACCGACGAAGATCGTCGACACCGGGACGTCGGCCGTCCCGAGGACGTGGCGGGCGAGCCGCAGCTCCGCGATGGCGGCGTCCGCCCACGATGTGCGGGACGCGCCTGGAGCCGAGCCCAGCTCGTCGGCGGTGTACGTATTGAAGTCGCAGTACCCGCACCGGGTCGTGCAGAACGGCACGTGCAGGTAGATGCCGAACGGCCGGGTGCCGAACTCGGCGAGCACGGCAGGCGGCAGCGCGCCGTCCGCGGGCACGGGTTCGCCGTCGGGCAAGGTGGAGGGCACGCCCCTATTGTTCCTCAGGCAGGCCGCCCGACCAGGTTCGATCACGTTCAGCATGCGTATGCGTACCGCACCACCCGCACGCGCCTGGTACGGCACCGATTGACCACGTTCAGCAGGTTTTTCGGCACTCCAACAGATGACATGCATGCGGGACCTCCCCCGCTCGACGCAAGCTAGGGGCGTCAGAAACCCAGCCA
>JASLBX010000335.1 GCA_030146385.1 Jiangellaceae bacterium
GGCGAATCGCGGGCGACGCCGCTGAACATGCTGCTGAGCGCGCCGGTGGTCCCGTCCGGTGCGCAACGGTGACCGCGACGGCGCGGCGACCTTCGAAGGCCGCCGCAGCGTGGATCCAGGCTGGTAGACGGCCTGGTAGATGCTCTCGTGGCATAGCCACATGGAGCGGTCGTTGGGGTAGGTGGCGCGCAGGTGCAATGAGATTTGCTGCGGGCTCCACCGTTGGGCCAGCAGCTCGCCGACCAGCCGGCACAGCTGGGGGTTCTTCTCCAGCCGACGTTTGTGCTCACGCGCGCGGTTGGACGTGGCCTTGCGGTGCGCGTCGAACGGCCGGTACCTGCCGTCGCTGCCGCCGTTGCGGCGCAGTTCACGCGAGACCGTCGAGGGGGCCCGCCCGAGCCGCTGGGCGACCTGCCGGATACTCAGGCCGGCGTGTCTGAGATCCGCGATCTCGATCCGCTCATCCTGCGACAGGTAGCGCGCGCTGATCTCGCGCACCGCCAGACGATCCAACGGCGAGACGAACCCGACGACCCGTCCCTTGCGGTAGACCTTGTAACCGCGAGCCCAGTTGCTCGCCGCACTGCGCGATACGCCCACCTCACGTGCGGCCGCAGCGATACTCCAACCACGTTCTCGCAACCGCATGAACCGTTGACGCTTGGCCGACTGTGGACGCCGGCCAGGTCCCTTCTTGACACGTCGAGTCGAAGACAACACGACCTCCATGATCGAGGAAGTGTTGCGACCGCAGGTAGAAACCGCCCTGCCGTCACCTGCTCAAGATTCGGCTGCTGTTGACACAGCACGACCCGCAGCGGCCGCGATGGCGAACGTGGCTCGGCAGCATCCTCTTCGCGCAGGGACTGCTCATGCCCATCGTCTTCTTCACCTTCATCGGAAGCACGCCATATCCGGCATCCGGAGTGGGCGTGACGGCCGAGGCCGGCGACCTGCACATACGAGCGCCGTCTGCCCGGGAGAACTGCTACTCGAGATAGCGCTGTGGCATCCCGGACGTGCGCTCGTCAAGCTGGTGGCCGGATCAGTCGGCCGCGCAGCAAGGGCCTGCTGCGCCGGGACTCGCCCGGACTTGATCTGGTCGTGTCGAGCCTTGCACGCGCTCCGTCCGACCTGAGTTGCTTCTTGTTGGCGACCACCTCAGGTGAGGTCGTCAAGGAGTCGCTGGTTCTCGTCCGGGATTCGGGCGGGTCGGTGATGGTGGCCTCTTTGTTATTGAGGTTCGCTGAGCAGCGGCCGTTCGCCGGGCAGCGGAGCTGCCGCCGCCTGATGGTCGACGTGCTCGCCCAGATGACCTTTCGCGGCGTGCGGTCACCACCGCGAGGCGCCGAGCCGGTGAACCGTGGCCGAGGCGACGCCGTGCCTTGGTTAGAGGTCGCTCGTAGCACAGAGCGGGGTGGTCCCGATGCTCATCAACCGTTCTTGGCTTCGCGCACGGGCGCTGGTCATTGCTGGTCTGATCGGGCTGGTGCTGGCAGCAGAAGGCGCGCTGCCGGCCGACGCCGCGCCGCCGTTCCCGGACCGTCTGGAGGTGCGGGTGCAGGCGGGCGCTGGCCTCGCCCCCGATGGGCAGTCGATCAACGTGTCGGTGCTCGCGCGGTGTCCGGAGAAGTGGACCGTGCAACAGGCGCAGGTCACCGTAACGCAGCCCCAGGCGTCTGGCTCGGCATCGTTCCCACTGACCTGCACCGGCAACTTCGGGCTCGCCTTCCGGGTCACCGTGCCCGCTGCGAGTGGCGAGTTCGAGCTCGGCCCGGCCGAGGTCACCGCAATGGTCACGATCAAACGCGGCCGCACCGCGCAGGTGCAGGACACCCGGATCGTGGACGTCGACCCGATCATCGTGGTCGACTTCGGCGATCGCATGGCCCGGCTCCGCGATGGTGGGCAGGCGGCCGACGTCGATGTCACCGTGGCGTGCCCCCGGCAGACCACCGGACTGGCCTCCCGCATATTCATTTTCCAAGGCCAGGTCCGCGGCGTCGGCGGCTTCGTGCCGGTCTGTGACGGCCAGCCACACCAGTTCACCGTCACCGTCGAAACGTCCGATGGGCTCTTCCAAGCAGGCAACGCGCTGGTCGGCCCGTCCGTGGAGATCGAGTTTCAAGGCGAACGCTTCCTCTTCTTCTCCAACGAACCGATCCAACTCGTGAACTGAGCACCTCGCATCCCGAGCCGGCGCAGTGCGCGTCATCTTCGGTGGGCCAGAGTTCCCGGATGTGGAAGGGCACGACCATCCGCCACGCGTCCGTGATCGACTCGGTCATGTACCCGCCAGGAGGGCACCACGTGAACGCTTCGGTTCCGCGCAGCGCAACCCGCCGCTCCGACGCGCGTCAACGCGGCAAATGAGGACGTTCAAAGTACAGGTGGCCACGCACGTCGCGTCTACGTGAAGGGCGGGCGACACGGTGGCCCCGGTATCGTCAGCGCCGGCGTCGCTTACAGAACCGCGCCGCGCGGCGCCACCTCAACGGCGGCAACGCCCCGTGCGTAGATAACCATGAGCCGGCCACCATGTCTGCAGCGAAGCATGCCGCTGTTGTCCGCAAGGCTGGAGAGAGCGTGCTCGATGACTGCGTTCTCATCGTCAGCGTCGGGCTCCTCGTATGTGACATCTGTGTGTTCACCGCTCGTGAGTCGAACACGTAACGTGATCCCTGCCATACTCACGGATCCTAGACGCGCGGCCATCACGGCAAAGCGGCCACGTCAGCGGCAATAGCGTGCGTTTTCAGTTCACTCGGACCATGGCTGAAGCGCAGACCCGTCACCGTACGAACTTTCTCGCCCTGGTGGGCACAGATGCGTTCTGGACTCGATCGATGCCCGCCACGGAATCAGCGCCACCGCCATCGCCGGCGTTTCCGCGGGACCTCCGTGATTTGCTGCCAAGTCGGCAACGGTCCTCGGACGCGCTGTTGGAGCCACTTCAAACAGATCGATGGACAGACCGGTCCCGGACCCGCGGCGCGACTCGGCTAGCCGTCGGCTCGGTCAACTGAGCACATCGTCCGTGGGGCAACCGTGGGCTTCCCGATGATTGAAATCGAAGTTGGGTAGGGCCGAGTTCGATGAGCTTATTCGGAGCGAATCCAGGACGATTCATAGCGCCTTCATATCGCATCTGCGTAGGGAGGCGTGGTTGAATGAGCGGCCGGACATGGCGTCGACGGTGACGCGTGGTCGTGTTGGGAGGAAAGTTTCCCGTGCTGAGATCATTCCACGAGCTGATGCCCCCTGCGTGGGCTAGGAACCGGCGCAAGTCCGCGCTCTTAGTCCTCGCCGTCCTGATGAGTTTCGTGCCGACCTTCGCCGGCGGCAGCGCCGCTGCACAAACGGCCACGGATGCAGACATGGGCATCACGGTCAGCGACAGCCCAGACCCGGTCTTGACACATCACAGCCTGCTCTACCAGGTGGGCGTGTACAACCACGGGCCGAGCTTGGCGACAGGGGTCGAGGTGACCACCACCCTTCCGTCGGGCGTGCGCTTCGAGCCGTCCGAGTCGGACTCGGCCTGCACCGAGTCCGGCGGGATCGTGACATGTAGCTACTCGTCGTGGGACGCCAACGCGGCCGGCACAATCCTGATCACCGTCATCCCTTCCACGCCCGGTGTCCTCCAGCTCACCTTCACGGTGACGGCAGCCGAACCCGATCCAGACCTGTCGAACAATTCCCAGACCGAAGACACGGTGGTCGTCGAGCCGACCGAGGCGGACGTGTCGATCAACCTGCCGAGCTCCGTGGACGGTTATGCCGGGGAGAACATCTGGCTGGGCGTCGAGGTCGGCAACAGCGGCCCGGCGACCGCCAGCGGCCTGACCGTCACCCTCGAGTTCCCGCGCGGTATCAGCCCCGGTCACGGTGATGGTCGGTGCACCGAGACCGATAGCGGGCTGAGCTGCTCCTACTCCTTCGGAAGCCTTCCCCCGGGCGCCGGAAGCGCCGCAATCCTCGGGCTCACGGCCTCCGAAGCGGGCTCCTACACGCTGCGAGGCTCGGTCACCGCGGAACAACCGGACCCGGTGGTGTCAAACAACTCTGATACGACCGTGGTCAACGCGAACCCCGCCGCCGACCTGTCCGCCCAGATCGCCGAGTCCGCCGACCCGACCAGCCCAGGCCAGGCCCTCACGTACACCGTGACGATCATCAACCATGGTCCCTCACCAGCGTCGGCGGTCATCCTCAC
>JASLBX010000353.1 GCA_030146385.1 Jiangellaceae bacterium
GTCATCCCCGGCTGGGTGAGACCGAGCTGCGGGCCCACCACGTGGACGATGCCCTGCTCGACGTCACCGAGAGGATGGAGCCGTACGCCGAACTCGGCGGCGTTCTTGCGCAGGGTCTCCACCTGCAGCCGGCTGACGGGGTCGGCGATGGGCTTGTCCCAGTCGACCGTCGGGACGTTGTGGTCCTCGGTGGCGATCGTCAGGTCGGGCCGGCGGACGCGGCGCCCCGCGAGCCGGAGGCCGTCGAAGGCCTGCGGCGAGGTGACCTCGTGGAACAGGTGGAGGTCGATGAAGAGCAGGTCGGGCTCACCGTCGGCGCTGCGGACGACGTGCTCGTCCCAGACCTTCTCGGCCAGCGTGCGTGGCGGAGTGCCGCCAACTTCGCGATTCCCGGGACCTTCGGCCATGACCTCTCCCCACCCATCTCGTTTCACATGCTGAACGCCTGCGGCCCTCGCAGGATCTCTCGGGACAACTGAACGACACAGTCCCGCTCAGCCAGAAATCACGTGGCTTTGCATCCCAACATCTGAGACGGCAGTATTACATCATGGACAACTCAAGCGGAGTCGGCGTCCTCGACAAGGCCGCCCTCGTCCTGTCAGCTCTCGAAGCCGGCCCGGCCACTCTCGCCAACCTCGTGGCGTCGACCGGCCTGGCCCGGCCGACGGCCCACCGGCTCGCCGTCGCCCTCGAGCACCACCGTATGGTGTCGCGCGACGTGCACGGCCGCTTCGTGCTCGGCCCGCGCCTTAACGAGCTCGCCACCGCGGCCGGTGAGGACCGGCTGCTGGCCGCCGCCGGGCCGATCCTGGCTCGGCTCCGCGAGCTGACCGGTGAGAGCACGCAGCTGTTCCGGCGCCAGGGCGATCAGCGAATCTGCGTGGCCGCGGCCGAGCGCCCGGCTGGGCTGCGCGACACGATTCCCGTCGGCGCGACTCTGACCATGCTCGCCGGGTCGGCGGCTCAGGTCCTGCTCGCCTGGGAGGAGCCGGAGCGGATGCATCGCGGCCTCCAGGGCGCCCGGTTCACCGCCACGATGCTCGCGGCGGTGCGCCGCCGAGGCTGGGCGCAGAGCGTGGGCGAGCGCGAGCCGGGAGTCGCCTCGGTGTCTGCGCCGGTGCGCTCGTCCAGCGGCCGAATCGTCGCGGCGGTGTCGGTGTCCGGCCCGATCGAACGGCTCACCCGCCAGCCCGGCCGGATGCACGCACCGGCTGTCCTCGCTGCCGCCGACCGCCTGACCACTATCCTCAAAACTGCCGACGAATGACCACGTAAAGAGGGAATCCCTCTTCACGCGGCTTGCAAGCCGGGTGCCGGCCGGAAAAGCAGTGCATCGGCCAGCCGAAGACTTCCGCGGGCTTGATCAGCTGGCGGCGGCGCGGCGCAGGAGATCAGCGAGGTCGATCGACTCGCCATCGCGAGCGCCGCGGCCCACTACGAGCGGCGGGTCGCTCGGCTGGACGGTCGCCCCGAACACGCGCGAGCGCACGCTGGCCGGGACGTCGAGGACATAGAACTCGCCACCCGTTCCGATCGCAAGCGACCGGTTCTGGCGGATATACCAGCCGGTCCGCCCTGTTCGGTACGTCACTCGCCGCCCGGGCACCCTGGCGCGAAGCTCGACCGGCGGCACGCCGCGGGCCCGCATCGTGGCGACGAAGTCGGCGATCAGCGCGCGGGCCTTGGCGGTGTCCGCGTGCTGTTGTCGCTCGAGCGCGGCCGCCCGGCCCGCGATGGCGTCAGCCCGCCGGATCCGCTCGTCCATCCACTAATCTTCACACGTGGCGGCAAACCCGCAGCGCACAGATGTCACCGCGTTCATTGACGGCATCCAGAACGATGCGCGGCGCGACGACTGCCGGCGGCTGCGCGACTTGATGCGCCAGGTCACCGGCGAGGAGCCCCAAGTATGGGGAGGCTCGATGGTCGGCTTCGGCTCCTACCACTACCGCTACGCCTCGGGCCGAGAAGGCGACTACTTCAAGGTCGGCTTCGCGTCCCGCAAGGCGAACCTCACCATTTACCTGATGTCGGGGCTGGTGGGTTACGACGACTTGCTTGCGAGACTCGGCCCGCACACCGAAGGCAAGTCGTGCATCTACGTGAAGCGCCTCGATGACGTCGATGTGAGCGTCTTGACCGCACTGATCGAGCGATCGGTCGCTCACCTAGACCAGGTCTGGTCCAGCGCCGGCGGCGTGCCAAGGATGTCGGAGATGCCACCGCCGGACGACCGAGCCTGAGCCGTGCAGCGCCGGACCGTCCTGGCACGGCCGCCCGCCCTCGACGGTCAGAGCCGAGCCTTCATACACTTCGCCCATGGCGCGACTGCTGCTCGGACCGATCCTGCGCGCCGCACATCGAGACCGCGTCACGGTATGGGTGGAGACCGACGTGCCGTGTGAGGTGAGCATCGGCCCGCGAACTGTCCGGACGGTGACGCTGCTGGGGCACCACTACGCTTTCGTCGCCGTCGATGAACTCGGAGCGGCCACCCCATACACGGTGGCACTCGACGGCGAGCAGGTGTGGCCGGATGGCGATGACTTCCCGCCCGGCGTCCTGCGTGCGCTGCCGAGTGACCGCCTCAGGCTGGTGTTCGGTTCATGCCGGACGATTCTGCCGGACGAGAACGGCGATCCGGACCGGATAGACGCACTGCGCGAGTACGCGCGGCGCTGCGCGAAGAGCGGGCCCGAAGCGCTCCCGGACGTACTCATTCTGCTCGGCGACCAGGTGTACGCCGACGAGGGGGCGCCGGCGACGCGCCGATTCATCCGTCGCCGTCGCAACCACGACGGACCCGTGGGGGCTCAGACGCATGCCTTTACGGAATTCGCGATGCTCTACCGCGAAGCATGGAGCGAACCCGCCGTGAGATGGCTGCTGTCGACAGTGCCGACGTTGATGATCTTTGACGATCACGAGATCATCGACAACTGGAACACGTCGGAACGGTGGCTTGCCGAGCATCAAGCGAAGCCGTGGTGGCGACAACGCCTAACGAACGGGCTCGCCGCATACTGGATCTACCAGCACATGGGGAACCTACTCCCGGAGGAAAGGGAGACTGACCCCGCGTTCGCGGCATTGTGCAGCGGTGACGAGAGCGTGGCGCTCGACGCGTTCGATGTCCGGGCCACGCATGGCGCGCACGGGACGAAAGGCGCTCGGTGGAGCTACGCCCGCGATCTCGGGCTGGCACGGCTGCTCATGCTCGATTCCCGCGATGGCCGGGTGCTGGCCGGCGGCCAGCGCCACATGCTCGACGACGACGAGTGGGAGTTGCTGGAACGCGAGGTGGACACTCCCGCGCCGTACCTGCTGGTCGGTACTTCGCTTCCCCTGCTCCTGCCCCCTGGTCTGCACTACCTGGAACAATTTGTCATGGCGGTGTGCGCCGGCCGGTGGGGGCGCGTCGGCGCCGGCATCGGCGAGGAGATCCGACAGGCCGGACAGTTCAACCACTGGGTCACGTTCCCGGAGTCATTCATCCGCGTCCTCCAGCTGCTGCGTACCGCCAGTGATCAGGGGCGCAAGGGCGTGATCCTGCTTTCGGGCGACGTGCATTTCTCCTACGAAGCACGGGTGCACTCCTGGCCGGACGGGACGGCACCGCGCGCACCCACTCACCAGCTGGTGTCCTCCCCGCTCTGCCATGACCTCCACGGCAGCATCATCGGAGGTGTACGCGCCCTCGTCTCGCGGTCGGGCGCGTACATCGGCCGGCTGGCGGCGTGGGCCGGAGGTGCACCGCGGTCGGCCTTGCAGTGGCGCGTCGAGTCGGGACCGTGGTTGCAGAACGTCATCACCACCCTCGACCTCGATCGCGACGGGACCCGCGTGCGCTTCGAGTGCACCCGAACTCGCGGCGGCTGGGGGGAGCGCCTGGAAGCAGTAGCGGAGCACCCCTTGAGCTGAGCTCGGGGTTCACCGACCAGCGGATGACGACGAGTGCCTGGCGTCCATCTGTCGCCATCAGTCGGCAATTTGCCGGGCATAGCAAAAGCGCCTCTCACCCGCGTTTCCACAGGTGAGAGGCGCTCTACTGACGTAGCCCCGACGGGATTCGAACCCGCGCTACCGCCTTGAGAGGGCGGCGTGCTAGGCCGCTACACA
>JASLBX010000358.1 GCA_030146385.1 Jiangellaceae bacterium
CACGCTGAAGTGCGGGTGGACCTGACCGCGATCCGCGACAACGTCGCCGCACTGCGCGATCGGGTGAACGGCGCCGCCGTGATGGCCATCGTCAAAGCCAACGCGTACGGTCACGGCCTTATCCCGGCAGCGCGCGCGGCGCAGGCCGGCGGAGCCACCTGGCTCGGGACGGCGGTGCTCGAAGAAGCGGTGATGCTCCGCAAGGCAGGCGTCCAAGGACGGATTCTCGCCTGGCTGGCCGCGCCCGGCGAGAACTGGTCGGCGGCCATCGAGCACGACATCGACGTATCGGCGTCCGCGCCCTGGGCAGTGGTCGAGATCGCGGAAGCCGCGGCCAAAAGCGGCCGCACCGCCCGTCTGCACCTCAAGGTCGACAGCGGTCTCGGACGTGGCGGATCCACGGTCGTCGACTGGCCGGAACTCGTGGACGCCGCCGCCAAGGCCGAAGTGGACGGCCTGGTCAGTGTCGTAGGTCTCTGGTCGCATTTCGCCAACGCGGATGTGCCGGGCAACCCGTCCAACGCGGCCCAGCTCGAAGCGTTCCGCGACGCGGTGCACCACGCCGAGGCACGTGGGATCCGTCCGGAGGTCCGTCACCTCGCGAACTCGCCCGCCGTTCTAACCCGGCCCGACAGTTACTTCGACCTGGTTCGGCCCGGCTTGGCCTGCTATGGGCTGTCGCCCATCCCTGACCAGATCACGCCCGCCGACGTCGGGCTGCGTCCCGCCATGTCGGTGCGCGCCCGGCTCGCGCTGGTCAAGCGAGTCCCCGCCGGCCAGGGTGTCTCGTACGGGCATCACTACGTGACCGACCGGCCGACCACGCTGGGGCTCGTCCCGCTCGGCTACGCCGACGGCGTGCCGCGGCACGGCTCCGGTGGGGACGGCGCTCCGGGCGCTCCAGTCCTTGCCGCAGGACGAACCCGGACAGTGGCCGGCCGGGTCTGCATGGACCAGTTCGTGATCGACCTAGGGGACGACGATGCCAGCGCCGGTGACGAGGTCCTGCTTTTCGGTGACGGGAGCAGCCGGGAGCCGACGGCGCAGGACTGGGCGGACGCCTGCCGCACCATCTCCTATGAGATCGTCACTCGGTTCGGGCCGCGCTTGCCGCGGACGTACGTCGATTCGGCGGAGATCGGCCTGTGAGCAAACTGCTTTCGCTCGGCCGCGCGGCCAGCGGTGTCGGCGTGACGCTGGGTGTCGCCGCGGCCGGCGCGGCGGTCGGGTTCGCCGCTGAGCGGTACGTCGTCGGGCGCTCGCTGCGCGGCGAGGATCCCTACGCCGACGAGCCGCTCGGGATGCTGCGCGGCGCCCCGCACACTCTGGAAACCGACGACGGCGTGCGCCTGCACGTCGAAGTCGACGAGCCGGACGGCCGCACCGACCTGACCGTCGTGTTCACGCACGGCTACGCGCTGAACCTGGACGCGTGGTACTTCCAGCGCCGCGACCTGCGTGGAAAGGCCCGGCTAGTGTTCTGGGACCAGCGTTCGCACGGCCGCTCGTCCCGGGCTCCGGACGGGACGGTGTCGTTCGACCGGCTCGCCGCGGACTTCAGCCAGGTCATCGACGAGACGGCGCCGAAGCGCGGTCCGCTCGTCCTCATCGGGCATTCCATGGGCGGTATGACGGTGCTGGCGCTGGCCCAGGCGCGTCCCGAGCTGTTCGCCGACCGGGTGGCGGGCATCGGCCTGGTGGCCACTAGCCACCAGAACATCGACGCCACGCTGGGCATGCCGGGCCCGGCCGGGCGGCTGGCCCATCGCCTCGCACCCGGTGTCGTGGCGGCGCTGGCCCGCCAGCCGGATCTCATCGAGCGGGGGCGCCGAGCCGGCAGCGACCTCGGGTACGTGCTAACCCGGCGATACTCGTTCGTCGGCCGTGGATCGCCGTCGCTCGTCGCGTTCACCGCGAGGATGAACGCCGCGACACCCATCGACGTCGTGGCCGAGTTCTTGCCGCTCTTCGCGGCCAACGATCAGTGGGCCGCGGTGTCCGCACTGCCCCAGGTGCCCATGCTGGTGATCGGAGCGAAGGCGGACCGGCTGACGCCCGTCGAGCACAGCAGGGAGCTTGCGGCGGCACTGCCCCAGGCGGAGTACGTCGAAGTGCCGGACGCGGGACACATGGTGCTGCTCGAACGGCATGAGATCGTCACCGACCACCTCGAGAAGCTAATCCAGCGGGCGCGAACCGAGCGGCCGAGCCGGTGGCGCCGCAGGAGGTCGCGGTGAGGGTCGATGTGGACACCGCTGACGAGATGCGGCAGCTGGGAACGAAGCTCGCCGGGTTTCTCCAGGCCGGCGACGTAGTGCTCCTGCGCGGGCCGCTCGGCGCCGGCAAGACCACCCTCGTACAGGGAATCGGCGACGGCCTGCGCGTCCGCGGACCGATCACATCGCCGACGTTCGTGCTGGCCCGGGTCCATCCGCCACTGTCCGGAGGGCCGCCGCTGGTCCACGTCGACGCGTACCGGCTCGAGGACTGGGACGATCTGGAGACGCTCGACCTTGAGGCCACGTTGGACGAGGCGGTCACCGTGGTCGAGTGGGGTGAGGGCCTGGTCGAAGGCCTGGCGGACGACCGGCTCGAGGTGCGTATCCACCGCACGGCGGGCGGCCGTCCCGGCGATGCCGATCAAGCCGAGGGCAACATCGCGGCCGACGCGCCGGATCCGCGGCGGGTCGAGATCATCGGCGTGGGCCGGCGCTGGAGTGCGTTGACGGAGACCTCCGATTCCTTCCGGTGACCGCCGCCGGTCATCGTCCGGCCGCCTGTGATCCCGGCCTCGCCTACCCTTGGGGACGTGCTACTCGCCCTGGACACCTCGACGCCCGCCGTCACCGTTGCCCTGCATGACGGCGAGAAGGTCGTCGTTGAGCTGGTGCGTGTCGATGCCCGGCGGCACACCGAGCTTGTCGCGCCGTCCGTCGCCGACGCGCTTGCCGAGGCGGGCGCCGAACGCGGCGATCTGAGCCGAATCGTCGTCGGCGTCGGGCCGGGTCCGTTCACCGGGCTGCGAATCGGGCTGGTCACCGCCCGGACGCTCGGCGCAGCGCTCGGCATCCCGGTGGACGGCGTGTGCAGCCTGGACATCGTGGCGGCCGCGGTCGAGGCGGACGGTCCGTTCGTGGTCGTGACGGACGCCCGTCGCCGCGAGGTCTACTGGGCGGCGTACGAGCCACCTTCTCCGCTGATCATGTCGGTTCAGCAAGGACATAGCCCGGCAAACCGACATGATCACGGGAGGGTGCGGCGGACGGACGGCCCCGACGTCGTGCGGCCGGCGGACGTCGCGACTGAGCTACCGGCGGCGGGACACGGCGCTCGGCAGTACGCCGAACACTTCGCAAACCGAATCGATCCCGAGTTTCCGAGCGCGGCCACCCTCGCCGTTGCGTACGCGGCAGGCGCGGTCGAGTTCGTCCCGCCCGAGCCGATGTACCTGCGCCGGCCCGACGCCCTTCCGCCGGGCCAGCGCAAGCCGGTGCTGTCGTCATGACCTACCGGCTCCGGCCGATGCTCGAGTCGGACGTGGAGCAGATCGTCCCGATCGAAGCAGAGCTCTTCGCCGGCGACCCGCCGTGGAGTGCCGAGCAGTTCCAGTCGGAGCTTGAGGGCGTCCCGGAGACCCGGTGGTACACCGTCGCGGAAGACGCGTCAGGCGAACTGGCCGGCTACGCCGGGCTCCGCGAGGTGGACGGCACCGCCGACATCCAGACCATCGCGGTCGTGCCTGCCCACCAGCGGCGGGGCCTGGGCACCGCCCTTCTGAACGCCCTCATTGACGTGGCCCGACGGCGCCGTGCCCGCGAGGTCCTGCTCGAAGTGCGCGCCGACAACGAGCCGGCAATCGCTTTCTACCAGCGGCACGGATTCGAGCGGATAGCCCGCCGGCGCGGCTACTACGCCTCCGGACATGTCGACGGCCTCATCCTCCGCCGCCGCCTTCCTAAATGACCACGTAAAGAGGGCATTCCCCTCGTAAACGTCGCGTGCAAGCGGCGCATCGGCCGGGTTTCCCGGGTAAAGGGCATCATGGGGCCGTGACTGACGTTCCCCTGGTCCTCGGAATCGAGACGTCCTGCGACGAGACCGGCGTAGGACTCGTCCGCGGCACTGACCTGCTCGTAGACGCGGTCGCGAGCTCTGTAGACGAACACTCCCGGTTCGGCGGAGTGGTGCCCGAGGTGGCCAGCCGCGCCCACCTCGAAGCCATGGTGCCGACCATCGAGCGCGCCTGCTCCGAGGCGGGCGTCACCCTCGCCGACGTCGATGCCGTGGCCGTTACCAGCGGCCCGGGCCTGGCTGGCGCGCTCATGGTCGGCGTGTCGGCCGCGAAGGCGCTCAGCCTGGGTCTCGGCCGTCCGCTTTATGGCGTCAATCACCTGGCCGCGCACGTCGCCGTCGACCAGCTCGAACACGGCCCACTGCCGGAGCCGACGATGGCGCTGCTGGTATCGGGCGGCCACTCGTCGCTGCTCCTGATCGAGGACCTCACGGCGGACGTCCAGCCCATGGGCCAGACCATCGACGACGCCGCCGGTGAAGCCTTCGACAAGGTGGCCCGCCTGCTTGGACTGCCCTTCCCCGGCGGTCCGTACATCGACCGCAGCGCCGCCGACGGCGACCAGGCGTTCGTGACGTTCCCCCGCGGGCTCACCAGCCCACGCGACATGGAGCGGCACCGCTACGACTTCTCCTTCTCCGGCCTAAAGACGGCAGTCGCGCGTTGGGTCGAGGCCAGGCAGCGGGACGGCGAGCCGGTCCCGGTCGCCGACGTCGCCGCCTCGTTCCAAGAAGCGGTCGCCGACGTGCTCACGAGAAAGGCGGTGCTGGCCTGCCGCGAGCGGGGCGTCGACACCCTCCTGATCGGCGGGGGAGTCGCGGCCAACTCGAGGCTTCGCGCGATGGCCGCCGAGCGGTGCGCCGACGCAGGAATCACCCTCCGTGTCCCGCGACCGAAGCTGTGTACCGACAACGGCGCGATGGTGGCCGCGCTCGGCGCCGAGCTGGTGGCCCGGGGCCGGCCAGCCAGCTCGCTCGACCTTCCCGCAGATTCGTCCATGCCGGTCACCGAGGTGCTCGCCGGGTGAGTCTGGCCATCGTCACCGTCGTCGACACCGGGGTGGACGACGCCCTGGCGCTCGTGGTCGCGGCCCGCCATCCCGCATTGGACCTGCGCGGGGTCGTGTGCACGGGCGGCAACGTCCCGCTGCCTCGCGTACTCACGAACACGAAGTACGTGCTCGACCTGCTGGACGCGAAAGTCCCGATCGCCATCGGCGCCGCGCGAAGTCTGGACGGCCGCCCATACGGAGATCGGAGCGTCCACGGGCCGGACGGTCTCGCCGGCCTCGGCCCACCCGACGAGCCCGCACCGGATCGACTTGTCCGGACGGGACGGGACAATGCCGCAGTCCAGAGACTTGTCCGGCCGGACAACTCGCAAGAGATCGTCGTCGTGTCGCTCGGGCCGCTGACGCCGCTCGTCGGTGTGCCGGCCGCACGGATCGTTGCGGCGTACGCCCGTCCGGGCCAGGCCAACTACGAGATGGACCCCAACGCCGCGGCGCAAGTCGCCGTCGAGCCCGTCGACGTGCCCGACCATCCGGTACCCATCGCTCCCGGCGCGACGCCGTTGGGTGACCTGGTCGCCGGCCTGCTGCGACACCAGGTACGCAGGGGTGCGGGGCTCGGCGACGCCGCCGTCATGCTTGCCCTTGCCGAGCCGGACCTCGACCCGCAGCAGTGGGCACCCTGCATGCAGTCCCTCGCCGCTGGGAGACACTGAACCGGATGCACCGCCCAGCCACGATCGTCGCAGCGTGCCTAGCGCTGGCTGCGTGCTCCGCGGACGGCGTGGCCGACAGCGAGCCGACGATGCCGGAGAATCCCGTGACTCCCACGCCGACGCCTACCCCGGTACCCACGCCGGAGACGCCACCGCCACCGCCACCCTTGCCCTGGGGCCCGACTCAGGGAGAGTACGACGAGGCCGCTGCGATCGTCGCCGAGATGTCGGCGGAGGAGATGGCCGGGCAGGTCATCGTCGCGCATTACGGCGGGACGTCCGCCCCCGTGGATCTAGTGGACCGCTACCGCCTCGGTGGCGTGATCGTGATGGGCGAGAATGTCGAGTCGCCCGACCAGGTTCAGGAGATGATCGCTGACCTACAGCAAAGCGTCGACCGGCCGCACCCGCTCATCGTCGGTGTCGACCAGGAAGGTGGTCGCGTCGCTCGCGTTCGGGAACCGGCGACCGAGTTCCCGTCGCTGATGACGCTCGGCGCGTCCCGCGACCCCGACCTCACGGCCAGCGTGCTGAGAGCGAGTGGCCTCGAGTTGCGCGCCATGGGCTTCACAATGGTGTTCGCGCCCGACGCCGACGTGACGAGCGGTCCGGACGATCCGACGATCGGCACGCGTTCGGCGTCGTCCGATCCCGACCTGGTGGCGCAGATCGTGCGGGGTGCAGTCCGCGGATACGCCGACGCAGGGATCGTGCCGGTGGCCAAGCACTTCCCGGGCCACGGCTCGGTGCCGGCTGACAGTCACGTCGAGCTTCCTGTGCAGTCCGCATCGCTGGACGAGCTCGCCGAGCGCGACTTCGTCCCCTTCCGTGCCGCGATCGAGGACGGCGTTCCAGCGGTCATGGTGGCTCACCTGAACGTCGAGGACGTCGACCCCGGCGTGCCGTCGTCCGTTTCGCCGGCCGTCGTGAGCCTGCTGCGGGACGATCTCGGCTTCGAAGGCGTGATCGTCTCTGACGCCCAGGACATGGCCGGGCTGGCGGAACTGTACGGCGCGGGTGACGCCGCCGTCCGGTCGCTCGAAGCGGGGATCGACATCGTGCTGATGCCCGCGGATGTGGGCGCAGCCCACGCTGAGATCGTGGCCGCCGTCGAGTCGGGACGGTTGGCTACAGAGCGCCTTGCCGAAGCGGCCACGAAGGTCGTGGCACTAGCCATCCACCAGGATGCTGTCGGCTCGCGGCCAGACGCCAACGTGGTGGGCTCACACTCTGACCAGTCGTACGCGGCCTCACTGGCCGGTATGAGCGTCGTCGAGGGCCCGTGCGAGGACCGACTCGTTGGTGACGCGATCCAGATCGTCGGGGGCCGCTCGGCCGATCGTGCCCGGATGGTCGCGGCCGCTGAGGCCGCCGGGCTGACCGTTGGGTCGGGCGATGTGGTGCGGTTGCTCGGTGCCATCCCGCCGAACCCCGGCTCCGGCGATGTGGTGGTCTCGCTTGACACGCCGTACGCGCTCGCCGGAAGCACGGCCACGACCGCGAAGGTCGCCCTCTACAGCCGCACGCCTGACGCGTTCCGGGCCTTGGTCGACGTGCTTACCGGGGCCGCAGTCGCGGGCGGTCGTGTGCCGGTGGACGTCCCCGGGGTCGACCGCGACGGCTGCTCATCCCCATGATCATGTCGGATTGCCGGGCCATGTACTGGTCAAACCCACATGATCACGGGACTACTACGAGGACGGTGGCCCGGCCCTGGACGCGGGTGACCACGAGCGTGGCCACGCCGTCGCCCCGGGGACGGAGCTCACGGCGCAGCACCTCCGGCCTGACTCCGACGCCGCGCTTCTTGATCGTCAACGTGCCGATCCGGCGATCGCGGACGTACGCGCGCAACCGCTTCGTGTCGTACGGCAACTGGTCGACGATCTCGTACGCTCGGCCGAGGCGGGTCGCCGGCGCGGTGTCGGTCGACACGTAGGCGATCTGCCGGTCGACCAACCAGCCGTCGACGGCAGCGGCAACGGCGGTGACCAGTCCGGCCCGGATCACAGCGCCGTCCGGCTCCACCAGCCATCGCCCCGGTGTGGCCACCGCCGGGTCGTCCGGCGCGTCGGCGTCGGTGACCGTCACAGCGCCGGGCAGCAGGGTCGCCCGCCGGCGCACATCTGGATTGGCCAGCGCTCCGGACCACAGTGCGGCCTCCTTCACGTCACCACCGTCTGAGATCCATTCCGCTTCAACCCCAAGCGGAACCTGGTCGTGCCCGATGCCGGGCGCCACCTTGACGCACGCGGTTTCGCGCAGCAGGTCCTCGACAAACGACCACGGCGGCTGGTAGGCGTCGGGATCGAACACCCTTCCCTGGGACGTCCGCCGCGACGGGTCGCACATGACGGCCGAGAACGGAGTCCGGTCGAAGGTCGTGACGTCCGCCTCCACCACGCTCGCGTCGAGCCCTAGCTCCTGGACGTTCGTCCTGGCCACCGCCACGGTCAGCGGGTCGATGTCGACGCCGGCAAGGACGCCGCGGGCGCGGGCCAGGGCGATCAAATCGCCTCCGATGCCGCAGCACAGATCTGCCACGGGGCCGTCGACGCCGGCGAATCGCCTGGCCCGGTGCGCGCTGACATTCGCACGGGTCGCCTGCTCCAGCCCGTCGGTGGTGAAGAACATGCGGGCCGCATCGGCCGGATCGAACTTGGCCCGGGCATGCTGGCGCAGCCGAGCCTGGGTGAGAGCGGCAGCTGCGAGCGCCGACGGGTAGTGCCGTCGCAGTCGGGTGCCGAGCGCGAAGTCGTCCTCCCGCCCGTACGACGCGACCGCCTCGGCGAGAAGCTCCCGGCCGTCCGGGGACCGCAGCGCCTCCACCGTCTCGACGTCCACGCCGACCAAGCCTGCCAGGACCTTCTCCAGGGCCGGCGACAGCGGCGCCAGAGACTAGGACGCTGCTGGCACTCGTAGGGGCAGCTTCCTAGCCGCTGGAAGTGGATGCCCCCTGACCTGAACGGTAATCAGCGTCTAGTACGATTGCCCGTTATGTCCGAGCCGCGTGTAGCCCTTGCGACTTGCCGAGAGTACGAGCAGCTCGATGAGGACGACCGGCTGGTGATCCCTGCGCTCGCGGAGTGGGGAGTCCGCGCCGAGCCGGCTGTGTGGGACGACCCTTCCGTCGACTGGAACGCCTACGACCTAGTCGTCATCCGCTCGACGTGGGACTACATCGACCGCCGCGACGACTTCCTCGCCTGGGCCGCGTCCGTTCCCAACCTGGCCAACGGCCCTGACGTTCTGCGCTGGAACACCGACAAGCGGTACCTGCGTGAGCTGGCGCAGGCCGGCGTTCCTGTCGTTCCCACCGAATGGCTCGATCCAGGGGACGAAGTGGCCCTGCCGAGCGCGGGTGAGTACGTGATCAAGCCGGCGATCAGTGCGGGTTCCCGCGATACCGGACGGTTCGACCTCTCGGACTCCATGCAGCGTGAGCTCGCCGTCAAGCACGCGCGAGATCTACTGCGCCGGGGCGCGATGGCCATGGTCCAGCCGTACCTCGACGCCATCGACACCGTGGGCGAGACCGCCCTGCTGTACATGGCCGGACAGTTCAGCCACGCGATCCGCAAGGCGCCGCTGCTCGCCGGACCGGACACCGCCGTCGAAGGACTGTTCCGCGCAGAGAAAATCACGCCTCGCCAGGCGTCCAAAGCAGAGCTGGACACCGCCGAGGCCGTGCTGGCGGCCGTCCCCGCGGAGGCAACTCGCGATCTCCTCTTTGCCAGGGTTGACCTGATCCCCGACGCCGAGGGAAGGCCCGTCCTGCTGGAGCTCGAGCTTGCCGAACCGTCCCTCTTCCTGGCCCACGACGACCGCGCAGCGAGCCGATTTGCCGCCGCGATTGGCACTCACCTTGACCGAGTGCTAAAGACAGGTTAGGTTTCGGATTGGCACTTTCACATCGAGAGTGCCAACGGCCAGGGTCACACCGGCACCCGCGACGACGGTGCGATCACGGCCAGGTCAGAAACTCAAATCATTCGTGACATCCCGCGAAAGGGGAGGTCAGCAAGTGTCGGTCTCCATCAAGCCGCTCGAGGACCGCATCGTGGTCAAGCCGCTCGACGCGGAGCAGACCACGGCGTCCGGGCTCGTGATCCCAGACACCGCCAAGGAGAAGCCGCAGGAGGGCGAAGTCCTCGCTGTCGGCGCAGGACGCTGGGACGAGGATGGCGAGAAGCGCATCCCGCTCGACGTGAAGGTCGGCGACGTGGTGCTGTACTCGAAGTACGGCGGCACTGAAGTCAAGTACGACAACGAGGACTACCTCATTCTGTCGGCACGCGACGTCCTCGCCGTCATCGAGAAGTGAACCGCTGACGAACGCCCCTCGGGGATCGCGGACGCCGCGAGCCTCTGAGGGGCGTTCGGCTTTCTGAAGGGAAATCCATGCCTAAGATCTTGGAGTTCGACGAGAGTGCGCGGCGCCGTCTCGAACGTGGCGTCGACGCCCTCGCGGACACCGTGAAGGTCACCATCGGCCCGAAGGGCCGCAACGTCGTGATCGACAAGAAGTTCGGCTCGCCAACCATCACCAACGACGGCGTGACGATCGCGCGCGAGGTCGAGCTCGAGGACCCGTACGAGAACCTCGGCGCCCAGCTGGCCAAGGAAGTTGCCACCAAGACCAACGACATTGCCGGCGACGGCACCACGACGGCGACCGTCCTCGCCCAGGCGATGGTCCACCGCGGGCTGAAGGCGGTCGCGGCCGGTGCCGCGCCGATGGCCGTCAAGCGGGGCATCGACAAGGCGGTCGAGGCGGTGACCAGCCGACTGCTCGAGAACGCCCGTCCAGTGGACGAGAAGTCTGACATTGCCTCGGTGGCCGCGATCTCCGCACAGGACCCGCAGATCGGCGAGCTGATCGCCGAAGCCTTCGACAAGGTGGGTAAGGACGGTGTCATCACCGTCGAGGAGTCGCAAACCTTCGGGACCGAACTCGAGTTCACCGAGGGTATGCAGTTCGACAAGGGCTACCTGAGCCCGTACATGGTCACGGACGCCGAGCGGATGGAAGCCGTCCTCGAGGACGCCTACATCCTGCTGCACCAGGGCAAGATCTCCACCGTGGCCGATTTCCTGCCGCTACTGGAGAAGGTCGTCCAGACCGGCAAGCCGCTGTTCGTCGTGGCCGAGGACGTCGAGGGCGAGGCGTTGTCGGCGCTCGTGGTCAACAAGATCCGCGGGACGTTCAACAGCGTGGCCGTCAAGGCTCCCGGATTCGGCGACCGCCGCAAGGCGATGCTGCAGGACATGGCCATCCTCACCGGTGCCCAGGTGGTGGCGCCCGAGGTGGGCCTCAAGCTCGACCAGGTCGGCCTCGAGGTGCTCGGCACGGCCCGCCGGATCGTCATCACCAAGGACGACGCGACGATCGTCGACGGCGGGGGTTCCGCGGCCGACATCGAGGGCCGGGTCAATCAGATCAAGCGCGAGATCGAGCAGACCGATTCGGACTGGGACCGAGAGAAGCTCCAGGAACGCCTGGCCAAGCTGGCCGGAGGCGTCTGCGTGATCCGGGTCGGCGCGGCCACCGAGGTCGAGCTCAAGGAGCGCAAGCACCGCATCGAGGACGCGATCTCGGCGACCCGTGCCGCGATCGAGGAGGGCATCGTTGCCGGCGGCGGCGCGTCCCTCATCCACGCTGGGGCGGCGCTGGACGGCGACCTGGGCACGGCCGGCGATGAGCGGACCGGTGTGGACGTGGTCCGGCGGTCGCTGTCGGAGCCGCTGCGCTGGATCGCGGACAACGCCGGCGACAACGGGCACGTCGTCGTGTCGAAGGTGGCCGAGCTGTCCGGCTCCGAGGGCTACAACGCCGTAACCGGCTCGTACGGTGACCTGCTCGCCGACGGCGTCCTCGACCCAGTCAAGGTCACCCGTTCGGCGCTGCAGAACGCCGCCTCGATCGCCAGCATGCTGCTGACCACCGAGGTGCTCGTCGTCGACAAGCCCGAGGAAGAGGAGGCCGAGGCGGCGGCTGGCCACGGTCACGGCCACTAGCCCCCAACTTCGCCGATCATGCAAAAGTGGGGCGACACGCCGCGTGTCCCTGGGTGAGAAATCGCAATCCGGGCATTACGGCGTGTCGCCCCACTTTTGCATGATCGGCGCCGGGGGTAGGGTGGCGCGGGCGTAGCGGCCCGCCAACTCGTCCAGATACGCCACCAGCTCAGGTGGCTCGCTGACCGTGAAATCGACGCCCAGCAGGCTCAGATAGACAGCCAACGTCTCGATGGTGTCCGCGCCGGTGTGGAGGACGCACGTCGAGTCGTCCACCGGCTCCACCGAGCCGACCGCCGGATTGATCCGCTCCGCGATGACCTCCGCCGGCGCGTGCACGGTCACCCTCGCGCGGTACCGCCACGCGGCCGCCGAGACATTGCCCGACACGTACGCCGCGACGTCGTCGAACGGCAGATCCCGCGGGATGAACCGCGGGCCGGTCGGGATCTTCGGCGCCATCCGGTCAACCCGAAACGTTCGCCAGTCGTCGCGGCCGAGGTCGTACGCGACCAGGTACCACCGGCGTCCCCAATTCACGAGCGTGTACGGCTCGACCTCGCGCGGGCTGGCCGAGCCACTGTGGGACTCGTAGTCGAACCGCAGCCGCTCACGGTCGCGGCACAGGCCGGCGATGCGCGTCAGGACGTCCGGATCCACGCTCGGGCCGACCCGATCCGGCGGAACCGTGACGGTGTGCGTGTGCAGTGCGTTCACTCGGCGTCGCAGCCGGGACGGCAGCACATTCTCCAGCTTCGACAGGGCCAGCAGAGCCGACTCGCCGATGCCGGCGATCGAGCCGCCCGCCGCCGACCTGAGGGCAACTGCCACGGCGACCGCCTCGTCGTCGTCCAGCAGCAGGGGTGGCAGCGCGGCCCCAACACCCAGCCGGTACCCGCCGGCAGAGCCGCGCGTCGCGTGCACCGGGTAACCCAGGTTGCGCAGCCGGTCGATGTCATGCCGGACGGTCCGCGCGCTGACGCCCAGCCGGCCGGCGAGCTCGTTGCCGGTCCAGTCGCGTGGCGTCTGCAATATGGCCAGCAACCGCAGCAGCCGGGCCGAGGTCTCCAACATATTTCTGATTCTGGCAGCTCATTAGGAACGGACTCGACCTAATGTGCCCATAGCTTGGGTGTCATGACGAACACACACAGCGACATCCGTCCCTTCCGCATCGACGTCCTGCAGGCCGAACTCGACGACCTGGCCGACCGGCTG
>JASLBX010000367.1 GCA_030146385.1 Jiangellaceae bacterium
GCGCGAGCAGCCACCAGCGCACCGGGACCCAGAGACGTTCGCGGTACGAGCTCACCTCCGCAGGTTCCCACATCGGGCTCGCCGGTATGGTCTCGGGCTGTGAGAGAAGCCGTCGACGTCCTTGTCTCCCGGCTCGACCCGGGTGTGCCCATGCCCGCGTACTCGCATCCGGGGGACGCGGGTGCCGACCTGGTAACAACGATCGACGTGACAATCGCTCCGGGCGAACGCGCACTGGTAGGGACGGGAATCGCGGTGGCCCTGCCGGACGGGTTCGCGGCGTTTGTGCACCCGCGGTCGGGTCTGGCTCACCGGCTTGGCGTTAGCATCGTGAACACTCCCGGCACCGTCGATGCCGGCTACCGAGGTGAGATCAAGGTGCTGCTGGTGAACCACGACCTGCGCGAGCCAGCCAGCTTCAAACGGGGCGATCGCATCGGCCAACTCGTGGTGCAGCGCGTCGAGCGTGCCAGGTTCCACGAGGTGGAGCGGCTGCCCGGCTCGGCCAGGGGCGCCAACGGGTACGGATCGACGGGCACTGCCACCCGGTCGACCGAAGGGCAAACCCAGCGATGAGCATCTTCCGCCGCCGCGGCCGCGACGAGCGCGAGCCGGAACAGGCGCCGCCGGCGACCGAGCCGGAGGACGAGTCCGGTGACGCAGCTGCAACCGGGTCCATGGACGAGTCCGCCGGGAGGGTACCGCGCCACAACGGCCCGTACGACGCGTCCGAGGTCGACCTCGAACAGGCTCGCGCGGACCGGATCGACCTCGGCGGCCTGCTGATCCGGCGGGTCGAGGGCATGCAGCTGCAATTGCAGGTGGACGAGAAGTCGGGCCGTCCGGCCGGCGTGATGGTGGTACTGGGAGACGCGGCCGTTCAGATGATTCCCGTGGCCGCGCCGCGCAGCTCGGGGCTGTGGGACCAGACCCGGCTGCAGATCGCGGCCGACGCCCAGCGACGCGGCGGCACGGCGGAGGAGGCTGCCGGCCCGTTCGGGACGGAGATCCGGATCGTCCTGCCGGTCACCACGCAGGACGGCAAGAAGGCGGTCCAACCGTCCCGGATCGCCGGAATCGACGGGCCGCGGTGGATGCTGCGTGCGACGTTCCTCGGCGCGGCGACCAACAACCCGGAAGCGTTCGGCCGCCTGGTCCAGGTCGTGCGCGACACCGTGGTCGTGCGAGGCGACAACCCGATGCCGCCGGGCGAGCTCATCGCGCTGCGGCCACCGCAGCAACCAGACGAGGAGCCATCGCGCTGAGAGTTTGCGGGCGTTCCGTTGGTCGCGGTGCTGGCCGGCGCGTCGGCCCGCTTTTTCATTTTGATCAGCAGCCGCCCATACAGTGGCGGTAACCGTTCGTACTGATTGGATCATTCCCCGTGCCTTCTGCCAGAACCATTGTCCATGCTGCCCTCGGTGGGGTCGTCGCCGTCGTGCTCACTGCCTGCGGCGGCGGCGATAGTCCGCCGACCGCGGCGACCGTGAATGACACTGACATCGCCGCAAGCGACATCGACGCCCAGGTCGAGATCCTCGCCAACAGTCCCCAAGCCGAGCAGCAGTTCCAAGGCGTCGACGAGGAGCAGCGCGACAAGCAGCTGCGGGCGGACGTGCTGAGCCAGTTCATCTTCGAGGTGATCCTGCGAGAAGGCGCCGAAGAGCTTGGCGTCGAGGTCACCGAGGACGACGTCGCCGAGACCCGGACGGAGATTGCAACGCAGTTCGGCGGCGACGAGGAGGCCATGTACACGCAGCTCGAGGAGCAGGGGCTCGACCGTGAGGAGGTCGACCGCCAGCTCCAGCTCGCCGCGCTTCAGGAGGCCGTGATCGCCGAGCTCGGACCGGAGGTGTCCGACGAGGACGTCCAAGAGGCCTATGACGCGGGAACGCCGGCCCGTCACATCCTCGTCGAGGATGAGCAGCAGGCCCAAGATGCGATCGATCGCATAGAAGGCGGGGAGGACTTCGCGACCGTCGCGCAGGAAACGTCGACCGACGGGTCCGCGCAGCAAGGCGGCGATCTTGGCTTCGTGCAGCCGGGCACCACCGTGCCAGAGTTCGAGGAAGCGCTGTTCGCAGCTGAGGAAGGCGAGATCGTCGGTCCGACGCAAAGCGAATTCGGTTTCCACGTCATCCAGCGCATGGAGAAGCCGGCTCTCAGCGAAGTCGAGGAAGAGCTGCGCTCGCAGCTCGATCAGCAGACCAGGCAGGAGGGCGAGACGGCCTTCCAACAGTTCCTCACCGAGCGGATGCAGGAAGCCGAGGTTGAAGTCGCGTCCGGGTACGGCGAGTGGGACGCCGAGCAGGGTCGGGTTGTCTCAGACGACCCGATCCAGCCGGACCAGCCTGAGCAGCCGCTTCCCGAGCAGCCGGAGGACGGCTAGGGCGGCGAGTGACCCGGTAGTGGCGATACCACTCAGAGCGACAGCCAGGAGTGACAGCCTCGCGGCTGCAGGCCGCGCTACCCTCTTGTGTGATGGGTGAACGTCGACGCGGCCTGTGGGAGGCCGTTACGAAGTGGGCGTCCGAGTCGGAGTCCGACCGTGACGCTGAACAGCTGCGCACCGAAGCCGAGCACGCCGGGTGCGGGAAGCTCTCGGAGGTGGGCGACCGGCAGGTCGCGTCCGTTCGTGGCACGCTCCAGACGGTCACCCTGCAGCCGCGGGCCGGGTTGCCCGCGCTGGAGGCCGAGCTGTTCGACGGCACGGACGTACTCACCCTGATCTGGCTCGGCCGCCGGCGGATCGGCGGCATCGACTGTGGCCGTAAGCTCACCGCCACCGGTCGGATCACCACAGTGGAGGGGCGCCGAGTGATGTACAACCCCCGGTACCAGCTGCTGCCGGCCGGTGCGGCATGACGGCGGAGGAGTCGGCGCCGAAGCCGAAGGCTCCCAGTTTCGCGCAAGCGATCGCGAGCAGCCACCGGTTCCAAGCCAGGACGGCGCTGGGCCCCGGTGCGTTTCTGGATGCCGGGCTACCGCTGTTGCTGTTCACCGTCATCTACTTCGTGACCGACCACAACCTGACGGTGGCGATCTGGGCGGCATTGGGGTCGGGCGCTCTGCTGGCGGTGATCCGGCTGACGCGCCGCGAGCCGTTGCAGAACGTGATCGCCGGGTTCGTCGGGCTCGGCCTCGCCGCGTTCCTCGCCTACCGCACCGGACGGGCCCAGGACATCTTCCTGACCGGGTTTGCGGTCAACATCGGCTACGGGCTGGCGTATCTGATCTCGATCATCGTCCGCTGGCCGCTGCTGGGCGTCATCGTCGGCTTGGTGACCGGGCAGGGCACGTCGTGGCGGCGCGACCCCGCGCTGTTCCGGGCCTACATGAAGGCAAGCGCGCTGTGGGTCGTGATGTTTGCCCTGCGGCTGGCCGTCCAGGTGCCGCTTTACCTCGCCGGTGAGGACCAGCTGGGCTGGCTGGCCGGCGCCCGGCTGGCGATGAGCTGGCCGCTGTTCCTGCTGGTGGCCTACCTCTCGTGGATCATCATCCGCCCGGCGTACCAGGCACACCAGGAACGCGAGAAGGCCATCGCCGCGGCCACCCTGAACGCTGACGCCGACTCCTAACCCACCCCTGTTAGTCACCTGATCGCCGTTTGGTCACCTGATCGCTGGCACGTTGACGATCAGGTGAGGTGGAGTAGATGTCGGTGCAGATCAGAAGGTCGACTCGCCATCTGATCGCATCTCAGCACGCGGACGTAAACGATCAGGTGAGGAAGTGCGGCGGCCGTGCAGGTCACGAGGCCGACTGGTCATCTGATCGCTGACCCGGCTTTGATCGCCTTGCCTGCCGAACGCTTAGTCCACGGCCGGGTGGGCGTACGGCGACAGCAGGGCCTCGAGCGGGCGCTCGTGCTCGGCCGTCGTCACGAAGATCAGCTCGTCGCCCACCTCGAGCGGCAGGTCAGGCAGGGGAGCGTGCACGTGCTTGCCGCGGATGACCGACACCAGCGCGGTGTCGACCGGCCAGGCGACGTCGGCGATGGCGGTGCCCACGATCGGCGAGTCCTCCGGCAGCGTCAGCTCGACCAGGTTCGCCTCGCCCTGCCGGAAGGTGAACAGCCGGACCAGGTCGCCGACGCTGACCGCCTCTTCCACCAGCGCACTCATGATGCGCGGCGTGGAGACCGAGACGTCGACGCCCCATGCCTCGTTGAACAGCCACTCGTTCTTGGGATGGTTGACCCGCGCCACCACCCGCGGCACTCCGAACTCCGTCTTGGCCAGCAGCGACACCACGAGGTTGACCTTGTCGTCACCGGTGGCGGCGATCGTCACCTTGCAGCGCTCCAGCTGCGCCTCGGCCAGCATGGACAGCTCGCACGCGTCGGCGAGCAGCCACTCGGCCTCGGGCACCGACTCCGGCTTGATCGCGCGCGGCGCCTTGTCGATGAGCAACACCTCGTGCCCGTTGTGGATCAGCTCGGCGGCGATCGATCGTCCGACGTTGCCGGCCCCTGCGATTGCGACTCGCATCAGGACTCTACCTCCGGTTCGGTCTCGAAGACCTCGGCCACGTGCGGCGCGTCTTCCACGCGCATGATGACGTGCACGAGGTCGCCTTCCTGGATGACCGTGTCGGGCTGCGGCAACAGCCCGTCCCCGTACCGGGTGATGAACGCGACGCGCGTGCCGGACGCCTCCTCGAGGGCCGTCACCGGGTGGCCCACCCAGGTTTTCGCGGCGTGGACCTCCGCGAGACGGACCGTGCCGGACGGGTCGACCCACTCGGTCTCGGAGCCCTCCGGCAGCAGGCGGCGGATCATCTGATCGGCCGTCCAGCGCACCGTCGCCACCGTCGGGATCCCGAGCCGCTGGTACACCGCTGCGCGGCCGGGGTCGTAGATGCGCGCGACGACGGTGTCGATGCCGTACGTCTCGCGGGCCAACCGCGCCGAGATGATGTTGGAGTTGTCGCCGCTGCTCACCGCCGCGAAGGCGTCGGCATGCTCGATCCCGGCCTCCAGCAGCACCTCGCGGTCGAACCCGATACCGGCCACCGTCCGTCCCTCGAATCCGGGCGGGAGGCGCCGGAACGAATCGGGATCCTGATCGATGACCGCCACGCTATGACCACGCGATTC
>JASLBX010000394.1 GCA_030146385.1 Jiangellaceae bacterium
ACCAGCGTGGGCGTCGTTCGATGGATGGTCGAGCGTTCATGGCTGTTGTGCAGACGTGTGAGCAGCGTTTCGATTGCAAGCTCACCCATGGCCCGGCGTGGCTGATCAATCGTGGTCAGATCGATGTGCCGGGTTCTTGCCAATGACGTGTTGTCGTATCCGACAAGCGAGACATCCTCCGGCACACGGATGCCCGACTGATCGAATCCACTGAGCAGGCCAACTGCAATGAGGTCGTTAGCAGCGAACACGGCCGTCGGTGGACCGTCCATCGCCGCAAGCTTCTCAGCGGCAGCGAACCCGGCCTCCTCGCTGAATCGTGCTGCCAGCACGCGTGGCTGTGCACCCAGCGCACGCATGGCGCGTTCATAGCCGCGGATCCGCTGAGCTGCACCTGCCTCTCCCGGCCCACCGCTCACGTGGACGATCCGGCGATGCCCAAGGTTGTGCAGGTGGCGTACGGCGAGTTCGGCACCTCGGGCGTCGTCGTCGACCACGACGTCGAACCCGGGCTGGCGGACCTCGCGACCCACTACCACGGCAGGCACCCAGCCGACCCGAGTCGCCAGTTCCTGGCTGGGCAAGCTGGGCGAGAGCAGGACCAGACCGCTCGGCCGCAGTTCCAGCAGGCTCTCGATCGCGCCCACCTCGTCGCGGCCACGGCGTGCGTGACTGATCAGAACCTGGACGTTCATGCGGTCCGCCGCGGCCTCGATGCCGTCGACGATGTCCGCGAAGAACGGGTTGTGCAGATCTCGCAGGAGCACACCAACCGTGTCCGTGGTCAGACTCGCCAGCCGGCGCGCGTTGGCGTTGGGGCGATAGCCCAGCCGCTCAGCAGCCAAGAGCACCCGGCTGCGCGTGTCGTCAGCGACCTTCGGCGAGTTGCGGAAGACCAGGGACACCAGGGCGCGGGACACGGACGCCTCCCTGGCTACGTCCTCCATCGTCGGATGTCGCATGTCGCACCTTCGGTAATCGATAGGTTCAGCCACCCTATTGACAGGTCCGCCAACCTGGCCCATAGTGGCAGCACCCATTTGTTAGAGCGCTCTAATCTTGACAGTGTTAGAGCGCTCTAACAAGTGAAAAGCCAGCGGTGGCCACATACCGCAGGCCGCACGCGTCGAACCGACGGCGCTGGAGATGTCAGGGATAGCCGAGGGGGTAGCCGCTCCGGCTCAGGCCACATGCACATGCGACAGACCTATCCCGCCCTGCCGGCGGGCATGACATGAGTCCCAGTATCAAAGGAGATCGACATGCGACGCACAATCATTGCGCTGCTCGCGCTACCAGCGCTTGCACTGGGCGCGTGCACTACGGAAGGCAATGGAGACGCAGGCGCCAGCAGCGGAGAGGACGTCGAGCCCGCCGGCGCTGACGATAGCGAAACGGGCGATCTGACCATCGCTGTCGTGACTCACGGCGACGGCGGCTCGTTCTGGTCCGTTGCCAAGCGCGGCGCTGAAGACGCCGCGCGCGACCTCGGCGTCACGCTCAACTACCAGGAATCCAACAACGACCCGCAGGCACAGGCACAACTGATCGAGACTGCCATCAGCCAGGGCGTCGACGGCCTGGCCGTGTCGGCGCCGAATCCGGACGCGATCGCGGGCGCGGTCGCTTCCGCCGTCGATGCGGGTATTCCCGTGATCACGCTGAACTCCGGGGTAGATGTGTTCCAGGACTTCGGCGCCATCACCCATGTCGGGCAGACCGAGCGGATCGCGGGCGAAGGTGCCGGACAGCGCCTGTCCGAAGAGGCATCCGGCAAGCTGCTGTGCATCATTCACGAGCAGGCCAACATCGGGTTGCAGGAACGGTGTGAGGGCGCGGCCGAGACCTACGGCGGCGAGGTCGAGAACTTCCAGGTTGCCGGCACCGGCGACATCTCGACCACAGTCAGTGAGCTCCAGGTCAAGCTGGAGTCGGACAGCAGCGTCGGCGCCGTCCTCGCCCTCAACCCGGACATCGCGATCGCGGCTAAGGATGCCGTCGCGTCCGCAGGCGCGGACGTGGTGCTCGCTACATTCGACCTCTCCGGCGACGTCGTCTCGGCGATCGAGGCCGGGGAGATCAGCTTCGCCATCGACCAGCAACAGTACCTGCAGGGCTACCTACCGGTGGTGTTCCTGACGCTCTACAACACCAACGCGAACACCGTCGGCGGCGGGCAGCCGGTTCTCACCGGCCCCGGCTTCGTCGACGCGTCGAACGCCGCCGACGTCGCTGATCTGGCGTCGGCTGGCACCCGCTGAGGTCCGCGGTCGTTGAGCGCGTGCTTTCCTGCGCGCTCCACGACCCGGCGTCACGCTTCGCGAACTCGAGGTGCCGCTGATGACCAAGACCCTGCCCGGGGCCGACGAACGCCTCACGACAGTGAGCCTCGGCACCCGACTGATGCAAAGACCGGAGTTGGGCGCCCTGCTCGGCGCCATCCTGGTCGCTACGTTCTTCACCGTCATCACCGACCAGTTCGGGACGCTCGCCGGCGCTGCGCGGTGGCTCGACTTCGCCGCCACCCTAGGGATCATGGCGGTCGCCGTGTCGTTGCTGATGATCGGCGGCGAGTTCGACCTCTCGGCCGGCGTCATGATTGGCACGTCCGGTCTGTTGTTCGGGCTCCTGATCACCCGCCTCGACCTCAACGTCTGGCTGGCGATCCCGATAGTGCTGGCCTTTGCCGCGCTCATCGGCTTCCTGAACGGCACTATCGTGATGCGGACCGGCCTGCCGAGCTTCATCGTGACGCTCGGCACGTTCTTCATCCTGCGCGGCGCGAACAACGGCGGGACCTTGCTGCTGACCGACACCGTTCGGGTCGACGGGCTGAACCAGGCCACGGGGTTCGGGTCCGCCGAGTGGCTGTTCGCCAGCACCTTCGCGCCGCCGTACAACTTCCGGGTCACGATCGTGTGGTGGCTGGTCATCGCCGGCCTCGCGACCTGGGTGCTGACCCGTACCCGGCCGGGCAACTGGATCTACGCCGTGGGCGGTGACAAGGTCGCGGCGCGCAACAGCGGCGTCCCCGTACGGGCAACGAAGATCGGGTTGTTCATGACCACGGCCATGGCCGGCGCGCTCGTCGGGATCATGACCGCCGTCCGGCTGGGCAGCGTGCAGGCGAATGAGGGCGTCGGCCGCGAGTTCGAGTTCATCATCGCCGCCGTGGTGGGCGGCTGCCTGCTGACCGGTGGGTTCGGCTCGGCGATCGGTGCGTCGATCGGTGCGCTGATCATGGGCATGGCACTCGCCGGTATCCCATTCGCCGGCTGGGACTCGTCGTGGCGGTTCCTCTTCCTCGGCGTCATCCTGCTGCTCGCCGTGCTGGCCAACAACTTCGTGCGCAAGCGCGCGGAGGGAGCGCGAAAGACATGACCACTACCGACACAACCCCCGCGCCCCCGACCTCGGCGACCCCGTTGCTCGAGATCAGGTACGTCAGCAAATTCTTCGGCAACGTCATCGCGCTGAAGGACGTCTCCACGCAGATTCACACCGGCGAGGTGACCTGCGTGCTCGGAGACAACGGCGCCGGCAAGTCGACCTTTATCAAGATCCTCTCGGGTGTGCACCACTACGACGAGGGCCGGGTTCTGATGGACGGCGAGGTCATGAGGTTCGGCTCGCCCCGCGACGCCAAGACAGCCGGGATCGCCACGGTGTTCCAGGACCTCGCGACCGTTCCGCTGATGCCGATCTGGCGGAACTTCTGGCTCGGGTCTGAACCGACGAAGGGCTGGGGGCCGCTCCGGCGGATCGACGTCGCGAAAGCCAAGCGGATCGCCCGCGAAGAACTCCTCAAGATGGGCATCGACATCCGTAACCCCGATCAACCTGTGGGCACCCTGTCCGGCGGCGAGCGGCAGGCCGTCGCGATCTCGCGCGCGGTCTACTTTGGCGCCCGTCTGCTCATCCTGGACGAGCCGACGTCCGCGCTCGGCGTGAAGCAGGCTGGCGTCGTGCTCAAGTACATCGTCGCGGCCAAGGAGCGGGGCGTCGGCGTCATCTTCATCACGCACAACCCGCACCACGCCTTCCCCGTCGGCGACCGGTTCATGATCCTCAACCGTGGCCGGACCCTCACCGACAAACCCAAGGGCGAGATCACCCTGGATGAGCTCATCGTCGCCATGGCGGGCGGCGCGGAGCTGAAGGCGCTCACCCACGAGTTGCAGAAGAACAACGAGCACTGATGGCGGCGGACAAGATCAGAGCTGGGATCGTCGGCTTCGGTTGGATGGGCCAGGCCCACGCACGGTCGCTCCTGCGCGGACCGACGGTGTTCCAGGACGGCCCGTACCGCGTCGACCTGGTGGCCGTCGCAGACACCGACCCGGATCGCCGCCGGCTCGCGGTCGATGGCTTCGGGGCCGAGCGGGCTCATGCCGACTGGCGTGAGCTACTCGCGTCGGACGACATCGACGCCGTGTGGGTCACGGCACCGAACATGCTGCATGTCGAGGTCGTGGAGGCCGCGGCCGCAGCCGGTATGTCGGTCTTCTGCGAGAAGCCGGTGGGCGGTACTCCGGAGCAGACGGTTCGCGCGCACGCGGCGGCCAAGGCGGCGGGAATCACGACCGGGGTCGGTTACAACTACCGCTGGGCTCCTCTGGTCTGTCACGCCAAGCATCTGATCGACACCGGAGTGATCGGCGACGTCGTCCACTACCGCGGCGTCTTCTTCTCCATGTACGGGGCGGACCCGTTCGGCCGGCTGTCCTGGCGCTACCTGGTGGACGAAGGTGGCCACGGCGTCAGCAGCGACCTGCTGAGCCACGCGGTAGATCTCGCCATCCACCTGGTCGGTCCGGTCGATTCGGTGGTCGCGACGACGGCCATGCTCGTGCCGGACCGGCCCCTGCCGACCGGTGGGGGGACCCACTACGACAGGGGTGAGCCCGGCGATCCGACGGGACGAGTGACCAACGAGGACTACGTCGGCGTCTTGGCTCGGTTCTCCACCGGAGCGAGGGCGACGTTCGAGTCCTGCCGCACCTTCCACGGCCCGGAGAGCCAGAACACCTTCACGGTCTACGGCACCCGCGGGGCGATCAGCTGGAATCTCGAGACGATGAACCAACTCCAGGTCTACGTCGCCGGCCACCCGGCACTGCGCGGGTGGACGACCATGAACGGCGGCGACCGCTTCCCGTACCACGGGTCATTCGTGCCCGGGGACGCGAACGGCATCGGCTTCGAGGACATCATCGCCATCGAAGATCACGAGTTCTGCACAGCGCTGGCGACCGGCCGGCCGTTCGACCCCGGCTTCCCCGCTGCCGTGCGCTACGTATCGGTCCAGGACGCCATCCTGCGGTCGATCGAGTCCGGCCGCTGGGAGGACGTTGTCGACCTGGCCGTCCCACGGCAGCCCACCACACAGAAGGCGGGACGATGATGGACACCGTGCGAGTCGGCGTTCTCGGGCTCGGCCGAATCGGCGGCATGCATGCTGACCTGCTGGCACACGAGGTTCCCGGCGCCGCCGTCACCGCCGTGGCTGATACCGACCCCGCAACGCTGGCGTCGGTGACCGAACGCCTGCGCGTGCGCGGCTCGCTCGTTCCGCTGGACGTGATCAACGATCCGGACGTGGATGCCGTGGCCATCTGCACCCCGACCCCTAGGCACGCCGATCTGATCGTCGCGGCGGCGGAGGCGGGCATGCCGATCCTGTGTGAGAAACCGATCTCTCTGGATCTCGAAGCCACGGACCGGGCGCTCGCAGCGGTGGAGCGAGCCGGTGTGGTGCTCCAGGTCGGCTTCAATCGCCGGTTCGACCCAGGTCATGCCGCGGTTGCCGCTGCGGTTGCCAACGGTGAGATCGGGTCGCCGGAGCTGGTACGTATCTCCAGCCGGGACCCCGCGCCGCCGTCGATCGACTATCTCGCCGTGTCGGGCGGAATCTTCGTCGACCAGACGATCCACGACTTCGACATGGCCCGATATGTGGCGGGCAGCGAAGTGGTTAGCGTCACGGCTCTCGGCGCGGTTCGCGTTGACCCGAAGATCGGCGAGATCGGGGACCTGGACACGGTCGCCATCACACTCCGGCACGCTGACGGCTGCCTGACCCAGATCGACAACAGCAGGCGGGCCGTCTACGGATTCGACCAGCGGGTGGAGGTGTTCGGCAGCGACGGTGTCGCCAGCAGCGAGAACCCGCTCGCACACGCCGCGATGATCCGATCCTCAACCGGCGGACGTACCGCTCCCCTGCCCCAGTTCTTCCTCGAGCGGTACCTGCCCAGCTACGTGAACCAGTGGGCGTCCTTCACCGCCGCTGTGCGCGATGGCTCTCGACCGACAGTGACGGGAACCGACGCGCGGGCAGCGCTGGTCATCGCCCGCGCGGCCGCCGAATCCGCCCGCACCGGCCGCACCATCGAGATAAGGCAGTGACGTGCGCGTCTGGCTGACCGGTGGCAGCGGCTTCGTCGGATCCAATCTGATCGCAGAGTTCCGGACGGCCGGTGACGACGCACGTGCCGCCGTCCACCGCGCTCCCCCGGCCGGAGCGACGTCGACCTGGCAGGGCGACCTGCTCGACGCCGGCGCGGTGCGTGCGGAGATCGTCCAGTCTGCGCCGGACGTCGTCGTCCACGCGGCGATCCGCAACGAGCTCGTCGGCTTGCGCGCCGACTGGCGTGGCGCCTGGGCGGACTTCGTCGACGCCACCCGCAACGTCGTCGACGGGGCAAACGCGGCAGGCGCCCTTGTCGTACTCGTCTCGACGGACTGGGTGTTCGACGGCACCGGCCACCTCATGGCAGAGGATGAGCCGCCGCGTCCGGTCAACAGCTACGGGCTCCTCAAGTTCGCCCAGGAGCGGCTGGTGATGGAGCGGGCCGATCGAGGCGCAGTCGCCCGGATCGCCGGGGTGACCGGCATCCACCGGCATGCCCGCCATTTGCCCCGGCAGCAGGACGTCGGGTTCGGCTACTTCGCGCTGTCTCTCGTCCAGGCCCTCGAGGCCGGCCGGCCGTTCACCGTGTGGGAGTCCGACCAAATCAACAACGTGGCTACGCCGAGCCTCGCCAGCGAGTCGGCCCGCATGATTCGGCGCATCGGCGAGCTTGGGCGGTCCGGCATCTTCCACTGCTGTGGCGCCGACGCGGTGAGCCGGCGCGACTTCGCCGAGCTGGTGTGCGAGGTATTCGGTCTGAACGCCAAGCTGCTTCGGTACGGCCCGCCGGACCCGGCCGCGATGGGGGACGAACCGATCCCACACAACACATCACTGGACGCGACCACAACCTCACGAAGACTGGGCATGCGGCTGCTAGGGATTCGAGAACTGTTGACCCGATTCCGCGAGGAACGGGCGGCTGAGTCGTAGCGACCTCACACGAGGTCGCCGACGAGGCCCTCCAACGGCATCAGAAACCAGTGCCCATCGACGCAGCGGACTCGGCCATGCTCAATAGGGCCGTCCGTCGAGTCGAGGACACGTCGGTCAGTGACCTCGGCTGTTGAGCCGCACTCTGGGCACGCGACGAGGGTGATTGTGCCGTGGACAGCCTCGGCCGTTTGTCTGATCTCCCCCATCTCGCACCTCCGCGCCTTCGGGTGTGACGATCTGGTCGTCTACTCCCTTACTAGGTCGGAGGCCGATCAATCCCGTTCGATACCTGATCGCGCACCATAGCCTTGGATCTCGGACGCCGGAGGGTCAATGAGTCGGATAAAGCGCCTCGCACCTCACGAACTCGACGAGGAACAGCAGCGCCTCTACGCAGCCATTACTGCCGGCGACCGGGCGCTGGGCCGCAGTTCTTCGAACTGACCGACAGCGAAGGTCGCCTCGAGGGCCCGTTCAACGCCATGCTGCTCAATCCGCCCATCGGGGACGCCCTCCAGGGGCTCGGCGCGGCCATCAGGTACGGCGGACGGCTGTCGCCACGCTGTCGCGAGATCGCCATCCTTGCGGTGGCGGCTCACTGGAGGTGCGGCTTCGAGCAGCGCGCCCACGAGCCCATCGCAGCACAGGCAGGCCTCTCGGGTGCCGCGCTCGCCGCACTGCGCGAAGGAGAGGCAGTAGACCTCAGCGATCCTGAAGAGGCGGCCGTACACAACGCGACCAGGCACCTCCTCCGCCACCATGACCTGGACGACGATTCCTACCGTGCCGCCGTGAACGCCCTGGGCCCGGACAAGCTCTTCGAGCTCACCACACTCGTCGGCTACTACTCGATGCTCGCGCTACAGATGAGCGTCTTCGACGTCACGTGAGCTACCGGTGACCGAAGTCCTGAACATCCCGGCTAACCGGGGGGAAAGGTTCTTCGAACACTGCGTCGTCCGGCCTATGTGCATGATGCATGAGGGTAAGGGTAAGTTGAACCGTCAAGTACATACTGTGAGCGAGGAAGTGCCAATGCGTGTCGAAGTCTGGTCCGATGTGGTCTGCCCCTGGTGCTACATCGGCAAGCGACGGCTGGAGCAGGCGATCGCGGAGTTCGACCAGGCCGACGAGGTCGAGGTGATCTGGCGCAGTTTCCAGCTCGACCCGGCCTTCCCGGCGGGCGTCCAGCAGCCGGTGCACGACTATCTGGCCAACAAGTACCGTACGTCTCCCGCTCAGGCGCGAGCGATGACCGACCGGACGACTGCCCTGGCAGCCCAGGAAGGGATCACGTTCGACACCGACCGCGCCCGCATGGTGAACACGTTCGACGCCCACCGGCTGATTCACCTGGCCGAGCAACACGGTCTCGCCGCAGATATGGTCGAGCGACTCAAACGCGCCCACCACGTCGAAGGTGAGGTAGTCGACGACCCGAAGACCTTGGTCCGGCTCAGTGCCGAGGTGGGCGTCCCGACCGACGAGGTCGAGCGGGTCCTAGCCACGGAGGAGTACGCCGAGGACGTCCGCGAGGACATCCGGTTGGCGCGGGCTTTCGGCGCAACCGGCGTGCCGTTCTTCGTCCTCGACCGCGCGTTCGCGGTCTCGGGCGCGCAACCCGTCGAGACTTTCCTGTCCGCGCTGCGTACGGCCCACGATCACACCAGCAAGGCGGCGCGCTGAGGACGTGCGCCAGTGGGTCAGTCGGCCAGCACGGCATCCATCTGGCTGATCGACTGCACGAAGACGTCGACAGCGCCCATGCGCACGGTCTGCTCCATGTGGTCCAAGGAGGAGAAGATCGAGCGGATCTCCATGCGGGTGCCGCCCTCGTGCTCGGAGAGCTGCGCCTGAACCGTGGTGGTCGGCGCATCCGCGACTGGCGCACCGTGTTCGTCGGCGAACCCGTCGATGAACTCCAGATACGTCGGCGCATCGACCGAAATGACCCGCCACCAGCCACGGGACATGTCTCCGTCCGGCCCGGTCAGGTAGTACGTCACTGCGCCGCCAGGGCTCAGGTCGTGCTTCAGGAACGTCGCGGGATATGTCGGCGGCCCCCACCAGCGCTCGAGCCGCCGTGGATCGGCCCACAGCTGCCATATCCGCTCGACCGGAGCATCGAATTGAGCGACCACGGTCAGGGTCAGCCGCTCGAAGTCCTTCTCCACGCTGCTGACGGTCATCGGTCAGGTCCTCTCGTCTGAGTCGGTGCCCTCGGCCAGCAGATCAGACATCCGGTCGACCCGACCTCGCCAGATCATCTCGAGCTCATCAAGAGCCCGCCGCGCCCTGCGTACCACCTCGAGGTCGGTACGGACGATCTGTTCCCGTCCACGGCGCTCCTTGACAACGAGGCCTGCCCGTTCCAGAACCGCCACGTGCTTCTGTACCGCCGCAAAGCTCATCGGATACGCTTCGGCCAGCCGCGACACCGAAAGATCACCCGGCACTGACCGACGGAGAATGTCGCGCCTCGTAGCGTCGGCCAGCGCGTGGAACACCTGGTCGACGGTTTCATCGGACAGCGTACTTGCAACCATTTGGTTGCACGTTATCGCAGGCGTACCCGCGGCAAAGCACCGGTGTCGCGTCAAGCGGAACGTCTCTGGCCTCGGCGATCGCCAAGCAGGAGGCCGCGAGCGGGAAAGCCGCCAGCGCGACCGTTGCGTTGCGCGACCAGTCCGGCCAACGTCGCCAGGGCGATCTCGGCAGGAGTCTTTGAACCGATGTCCAGGCCAAT
>JASLBX010000400.1 GCA_030146385.1 Jiangellaceae bacterium
CTCGACCATGGTGACCGAGCTCGAGCAGTACGGGTACGCGAACATCACACGCTATCCGGGCACAGAGGTTCCTGGCATCGCCCGCAACGCCTACGGTCTGCTCGGCTCCGGTTCGGTGCTGTTCGAGATGCGCGGCGGCATTTACACGCAGGGGAACGGCTACATCACCAAGACGGCGTATCAAGCGGCCAAGTCGGTAGTCGAGGCGGCGGCGGACGGCTCGCTATTCACGGCGAGTACGGCGCCGGCCGACAACCTGCCCGAGCGTGGTCCGTTCATCACCGATCCGACACCCGAGGGCCCTGAGGAGGAGTAACAAGCGGGCAACCGCGGTGACCACCGGCACCTGATTTCATATCCGGGACGCCGGTGGTCACTTTCCGTGCTGGAACACGCGCGAGATCGGCGGCGTTGGTGCGGTTGAAAGGGGAAAGCAATGTTCAGCTTTGATCGTGCCCTGAAGACCCGGCTTGTGAGCGCCGAGCAAGCCTTGCCAGGACGGACTTCGCGTCCATTCCGCCTAGATGGCACCCACACGGTGCTCGGCACGCCCATCGACGCACCGGTGCCTGCGGGCCATGAGGAGATTGTCGTCGGCATGGGCTGCTTCTGGGGTGCCGAGCGGATGTTCTGGAAGCTGCCCGGCGTGTGGACGACAGCAGTGGGCTACGCCGGCGGGTACACCCCGAATCCCACGTACGAAGAGGTCTGCTCGGGACTCACCGGGCACGCCGAGGTGGTCCGCGTCGTCTATGACCCGGCCGTCGTGAGCACCGAGAACGTACTCAAGATCTTCTGGGAGGGTCACGACCCGACACAAGGCATGCGGCAGGGCAACGACATCGGCACGCAGTATCGATCGACGATCTACTGGACAACCGAGGCTCAGCGGGACGCTGCGCTCGCCACTCGCGACTCGTACGCGAAGCGGCTGGCCGACTCCGGGTATGGCGCCATCACCACGGAGATCGCGCCGCTGGCCGATCTCTGGTACGCCGAGGACTACCACCAGCAGTACCTGTCCGACGCCAAGAACCCCAACGGCTACTGCGGAATCGGCGGCACGGGCGTCAGCTGCCCCGTCGGCGTCCTCTAACCCTGTTCCGGTTGATCACGTTCAGCATGCGTATGGGTGCCGTACCAGGTGCACGCGCCTGGTGATGCACCGACAGGCCTGGTGGAGCGTCGATAAGCCTGGTGGAGTGCGACCAGCCTGTTGGGGTGCCGACAAGCCTGCTGAACGTGATCAATCAGCGCCGTACCACCCGCACGCGCCTGGTACGGCATGTATACGCATGCTGAACGTGATCAACCGGCGAGGTAGTTGAGGAGGTCTGCCCGGGTCAGGACTCCCGTCGGTTTGCCGTCGTCGAGCACGAGCAACGCGTCGATACCGCCGAGCGCCTCGACCGCAGCCTGGACGCGTTCGCCCGCGCCGACCGTCGGCAGTGGCGGCGACATGTGCTGGTCGACCGCGTCGGTCAGGGATGCCTTGCCGGTGAAGAGCGCGTCCAGCAAGTCGCGCTCCATCACGGCCCCGGCCACCTCGGCCGCCACGATCGGCGGCTCGGCTCGCACCACCGGCATCTGCGACACGTTGTATTCGCGGAGGATCGCGATGGCCTGGGCCAGCGTCTCGTTGGGATGCGTGTGCACGAGGGCCGGCATCTCGCCACTCTTTCGGCGCAGAACGTCGCCGACCGTCGTTCCGTCCGCCTGCGCGGAGAGGAAGCCGTACGACGCCATCCACTCGTCGTTGAAGATCTTCGACAGGTAGCCCCGCCCGCCGTCGGGCAGGAGCACGACGACGACGTCGTCCGGCCCCGAGCGGGCGGCCACTCGCAGCGCCCCAACCACCGCCGTCCCGCAGGAGCCGCCGACGAGCAGCCCTTCCTCGCGGGCCAGCCGGCGGGTCATCTCAAAGGAGTCCTTGTCGGAGATGGCCTCGACCTCGTCGCAGATATTCCGGTCGTAGGCGGTCGGCCAAAAGTCCTCACCCACACCTTCGACGAGGTACGGACGTCCGTCGCCGCCGGAGTACACCGAGCCCTCCGGGTCCGCCCCGACGATGCGCACCCCGCCGTCCGAGACCTCCTTGAGGTAGCGGCCGGTGCCGGAAATCGTCCCGCCGGTGCCGATGCCAGCCACGAAGTGAGTCACCTGGCCGTCCGTCTGGCGCCAGATCTCGGGGCCGGTCGTCTCGTAGTGCGACCGCGGGTTCGCCTCGTTGGAGTACTGGTCGGGCTTCCAGGCGCCGTCGATCTCGGCCACGAGCCGGTCGGACACGTTGTAGTAGGAGTCGGGATGCTCGGGCGGCACGGCGGTCGGGCACACCACGACCTCGGCACCATATGCCTTGAGCGCGTCGCGCTTGTCCTCGCTCACCTTGTCCGGGCAGACGAACACGCAGCGATACCCCTTCTGCTGCGCGACGAGGGCGAGGCCGACTCCGGTGTTTCCGCTGGTCGGCTCAACGATCGTGCCACCCGGGCCGATCTTGCCCTCTTTCTCGGCGTCCTCGATCATTCTGAGCGCGATCCGGTCCTTGACCGAGCCGCCCGGGTTGAAGTACTCGACCTTGGCCAGCACGGTCGCCGGCAGGCCCTCCGCGACATTGCGAAGCCGCACCAGCGGGGTGTTGCCGACCAAGTCGACGACGCTCTCGTAGTAGTCCACATAGTGAGCGTACGGCGAATCGGCCGGTGATTCGCGAGCGGGCCGGTGGTCGCTAGAGTCCAGGGCATGCGGGGATTGGTAAGTGCCCGGACGGCGCGGCGGATTGCCCGCGGCGCGTTGTTCGGCGGCGGGGGAATCGGAGCACTGGGCGCCGGAACGTACGGCTTTCTCCGGCTGGAGGCCATGCTGGCCCGGCGATCGATCGGCGAGCTGGACGGCGGCCCGCCGAACTCCGACGGGATATACGGGTCGTATGACGGCGAGCCGCTGTCGTTCGTCGTCCTCGGCGATTCGGCCGCCGCGGGACTGGGTGTATCGCAACCGGACGAGACACCCGGGGCACTGCTCGCCGCAGGCCTGGCTGAGCTCGGCGAGCGCCCCGTCCGGCTGACGACATTCGCCCAGTCCGGTGCGCGCACCACAGACCTCGCCCGCCAGGTGGAAGCCGCGCTGGTCCAGCTGCCGCACGTGGCGTTGATCATCGTCGGCGGCAACGACGTCACCCATCAGGTACGCCCGGCGGTGTCGGTGCGGCTGCTGGACGAGGCGGTGCGGACGTTGAAGAAGGCAGCCTGCGCCGTCATAGTAGGCACCTGCCCGGACCTGGGGACGATCGAACCGATACCCCAGCCGCTGCGGTGGCTGATCCGCCGGGCGAGCCGGCAGCTCGCTGCCGCACAGACTGTGGCTGTCATCGAGGCGGGTGCACGGTCGGTCTCACTGGGACCGATCCTTGGCCCGGAGTTCCGCGCGGCGCCGACCGACATGTTCGCGGTCGACAGATTCCACCCGTCGGCGGCCGGGTATGCCGCGGCGGCCGCCGCCCTGCTGCCGTCGCGGGCCCCCGCCCGCGGGGTCTGGCCGGCCGACCCGGAAGCCCCGGCCGCCCCGCCCGGCGCCCGCCGGCTGCC
>JASLBX010000407.1 GCA_030146385.1 Jiangellaceae bacterium
GGTCCCAGCACTGGTCCAGGCTGGCCTCGAGCTCGGCAAGCCGGGCCTGCTCGTCGGCGGTGTCCAGCTCGTGGCGGGCCACCATCTCGCGCAGCCGGTGCTCTTCGTCGATCAGGCCGGCGATCCGCTCGCGAATCTGCCTCTCGTCCATCACATGCCCCCGATTCCCACGTACTTGACCTCGAGGAACTCCTCGATGCCCTCGCGGCCGCCTTCGCGGCCAAACCCGGACGCCTTCACTCCACCGAACGGCGCCGCCGGGTTGGAGATGACACCTGCGTTGAGCCCGACCATGCCGAACTCAAGCGCCTCGCTCACCTTCAGCGCTCGGTGCAGGTCACGGGTGAACACGTACGAGATGAGGCCGTACTCGGTGGCGTTCGCGAGCGCAATGGCCTCGTCGTCACTGCCGAACGTCGTCACCGGAGCGACCGGCCCGAAGATCTCCTCACGAGTCATCCGGGCGTCCCGGGGCACCTCGGAGATCACGGTCGGAGCGTAGAACCAGCCGGTCCCTTCCACGGGCGTACCGCCGGTCAGGACCTTGCCGCCCCGGTCGAGCGCGTCGGCGACCAACTCGGCGACGCCTGACCGAGCCTTGGCGGTGATGAGCGGCCCGACCTGCACGCCGTCCTCGGTCCCGCGCCCGACGACCAGAGAGCCCATCCGCTCGGCGAGGCGGGACGCGAAATCCTGGGCCACCGACTCGTGCACGAGGAACCGGTTCGCCGCCGTGCATGCCTCGCCGATATTGCGCATCTTCGCCAGCTGCGCGCCCTCGACGGCCGCGTCCAGATCGGCGTCCCCGAACACCAGGAACGGCGCGTTGCCGCCCAACTCCATCGACACCCGCAGCACCTGCTCGGCGGACTGCTCGATCAGCTTGCGCCCGACCGGCGTAGAGCCCGTGAACGAGAGCTTGCGCGCCCGTGGGTCGCGGATCAGCGGCTCCATGATCTGACCCGAGTGCGACGTCGTGATGAGGTTGAGCACGCCGGGCGGCAGGCCGCACTCCTCGAGGATGCCGGCGAGCGCCAGCATCGACAGCGGTGTCTCTGACGCCGGCTTGACGACCATCGTGCAGCCGGCGGCGATCGCCGGGCCGATCTTTCGGGTGCCCATCGCCATCGGGAAGTTCCACGGCGTGATGAACACGCACGGGCCGACTGGCTGGCGCATGGTGAGGATTCGGCTGCCGCCGGCGGGCGCGAACCGGTATGACCCCTCGATCCGGCTGGCCTCCTCGGAGAACCAGCGGAGGAACTCGGCCGCATACACGATCTCGGTACGCGACTCCGCGACCGGCTTGCCCATCTCCAGCGTCATCAGCAGGGCAAGGTCGTCCTGCCGGGCCATCAGCATCTCGAACGCCCGCCGGAGTATCTCGGCACGCTCGCGCGGCGAGGTCACGCCCCAACTCGCCTGAGCTTCAGCGGCCGCTGCGAGGGCCGCGGTTCCGTCGTCCGGCGAGGCGTCCGCGACCTCGGTCAGGACCTCGCCCGTGGACGGATCCTCGACCGGGAATCTGGCGCCTCCGGCGGCTTCCCGCCACTCACCAGCGATCAACAACGTCGTCTTGACCTGATCGACGACCCTGCGCTCGTCCTGCTGCGTCACAGACATGGGACCTGCTTACCACGCGCTGGCCGACTTAACGCATCAGATCCTCTCGTTTCACCTAGGCTGGCCGCAGGGCGGCATCGATGACGGGAGGGTGCGATGACCCAGGGCAATCCGCAACTCGGGCCGGAGCAGCGGGAGGAGGCGTGGAAGGCGCTCGACGGTGCTGAGCTCGACGTGCTCGTGGTTGGTGGTGGCGTGACAGGAGCGGGTGTGGCGCTCGATGCTGCCACCCGCGGCCTGCGGGTTGCGCTGGCCGATGCTCGCGACTTCGCCTCCGGAACGTCGTCCCGCTCGTCCAAGCTGTTCCACGGCGGCCTGCGGTACCTCGAGCAGTTCAACTTCGGTCTGGTGCGCGAGGCGCTCAAGGAGCGCGAGCTGATGCTCACCCGGATCGCGCCGCACTTGGTCAAGCCGGTGCCCTTCCTCTACCCGCTCACCCGGCGGTTCTGGGAGCGTCCCTATGTGACGGCGGGCGTCACGCTGTACGACTCCATGGGCGGCGGGCGGTCGGTGCCCCGCCACAAGCAGTACACCCGCACCAGTGCCCGGAAGCTGTGCCCGGCGCTCCGGCCCGACGTGCTGACCGGTGCGATTCGGTACTACGACGCGCAGGCCGACGACGCCCGACACACCCTGACGGTGGCGCGGACGGCGGCGGCGTATGGCGCGACGGTGCTCAATTCGGCTGAGGTCGTGGAGTTCATGCACGCGGGCGAGCGCATCGTTGGAGCCAAGCTCCGCGACGTGGAGACCGACCGCCAGATCCAGGTGTCCGCGCAGGCCGTGGTCAACTGCACAGGCGTCTGGACGGACGACATCCAATCGCTGGCCGGCGGGCGGGGCAGGTTCCACGTCCGAGCGTCCAAGGGCGTGCACATCGTGGTGGCGCGCGATCGCATCAACTCCGAGGTCGGGCTGATCCTGCGCACGGAGAAGTCGGTGCTGTTCGTGATCCCGTGGGGTACGCACTGGATCATCGGCACCACCGACACCGACTGGTCGCTCGACAAGGCGCACCCGGCGGCGAGCAAGTCGGACATCGACTACATCCTCGACCACGTCAACCAGGTCTTGAACGTCCCGCTGTCCCACGACGACATCCAGGGCGTGTACGCCGGGCTCCGGCCGTTGCTCGCCGGCGAGTCCGAGAACACGTCCCAGCTCTCCCGCGAGCACGCGGTCGCACGTCCGCAGCCGGGGCTCATCTCGATCGCGGGCGGCAAGTACACGAC
>JASLBX010000570.1 GCA_030146385.1 Jiangellaceae bacterium
CTTCCGGTGTCGACCGGGTCAGCGTCGGTGTCTCTATCTCGGTGAAGTCGTGGGCGAGCAATACCTCGCGCGCGGCCTGGTTGACCCTGGACCGCAGGCGGAGCGCGGCGGCTGGACCCGGACGGCGCAGGTCCAGGTACCGGTGCCGGAGGCGGACCTCCTCGCCAACATCCACGTGTTCGTCGAGCTGGAACGGCAGCGGCGCCGCCTCGTTCAGCACGTCAAGGCCGGCCGCGATCACTTCGATCTCGCCCGTGGGCAGCGCGGGATTCTCGTTGCCCTCAGGGCGGCGAGCGACCTCGCCGGTCACCTTCACGCAGAACTCGTTCCGCAGTCCGTGAGCGACCTGCTCATCGCGAACCACAACCTGCGCGATACCCGAAGCGTCGCGAAGATCCAGGAACGCCACTCCCCCGTGATCGCGCCGCCGCGCGATCCACCCGGTGAGCGTGACAGTCTGGCCGGCGTGCTCGGCGCGGAGCTCTCCCGCCGAATGGCTTCGAAGCACGAGGATCCTTTCATGAGTCGGGCGACCCCGATCCTATGTAACCCACCGGCCTACCACCGAACCAGCGAAATATTCTGTTGCTGCTCGCCCCCGCGGCTCGGCAGCCTGCGACCATGGCTATTCGTATTCAATGCATGGTGATCGACTCGCGCGACCCTGCCGCGCAGGCCCGCTTCTGGGCCGAAGCACTCGGTTGGCGGGTCACGTTCGAGGATGAGGAGGAGTCCGTCGTCGAGCCACCGGCCGGCAGCGCCGAAGAGAACGTCGCTCCTGACCTGCTCTTCGTGCGCAACAGCGAATCCAAGACGCACAAGAACCGGCTCCACCTCGATCTGCGGCCAATCGACCAGCAAGCCGAAGTGGACCGGCTCGTCAGCCTCGGCGCCCGTACCATCGACATCGGCCAGCCGCCGACCGCCACCTGGGTTGTGCTCGCCGACCCCGAGGGCAACGAGTTCTGTGTGCTCCGTCCCCTGACCCCGGAAGAGTTGGCGGACATCACATCAGCGTGAGCTGCTCGCCGACGCCGCACTGGTCGGCAGCGGCCACTTCGCTTTCGTCGGCATCCTCCAGGCCACGAGCTTGACCTCGTCGCGAACGGTCCAGTCCGTGCCGCTCCAGGATCGGCTGTAGCCGCGCCGTAAGCACGTCACCATAGTCAGCCCGTACGTACGCCCCTCGCCCGTAGAGCCGCTCGTACGAACCAACCAGATCGGGACGCTCCCGGCTCAGCCACGCCATGAACCACTCCCTGGCGCCGGGCCGCAGATGCAGGGGAATGGGAGTGACGCTCGTCGCACCCGCCTCGGCGAGCTGCGAGACAGCGGCTTCCAGGTGATCGACCGAGTCAGTCAGATGGGGCAGGACGGGAGCCAGCAGGACGCCGCAGTCGAAGCCCGCGTCGCGGATCGCCCGCACCAGGTCGAGTCGCGCCCGAGGGGACGGCGTCCCTGGCTCCAGGTGCTCATGCAACGCCTCGTCGTAGATCGCGATCGACACCGCGAGACCGACGTCCACCGAGCGCGCAGCCGACCTAAGCAGCGGCAGGTCACGCCGGAGAAGCGTGCCCTTGGTCAGAATCGAGAACGGCGTGCCCGTGCCGGCCAGGGCGTTGATGATGCCCGGCATCAGCCGGTAGCGGCCCTCGGCACGCTGGTACGGGTCGGTGTTCGTGCCCAACGCGACGTGCTCGCGGCTCCACGACGGCCTGCTGAGTTCCCGCGCCACAACATCGGGCGCGTTGACCTTCACGACGATCTCGGAGTCGAAGCCGGTGCCCGTGTCGAGTTCCAGCCAGGAGTGGCTGCCGCGGGCGAAACAGTTGTGCGAGACGACACCGTTCGCGATGAAGTCTCCGGTGCCCGTCGTGATGTCGTACATCTCGCGCTCTGGACCCGCCGGGCCGATCGAGACCACACGCAGGTCCGGTTCGGTGGAGACCGTCGAGCCCACCACCGAACGCTTGCGCGTATGCCTCGGCAGGTGACGCAGGGCAGTTGACCCGACGAACTGGTCGGTCAGCGTCAGCTCAGCGACGGGCTGCCAGCCCCGCGTCGTCAAGAAGCGGTGGTCAGAGCTGGCGACGAACGTCGTGCCGTCGCCGAGAACGACCTGGACGGCCGGCCTGGTGGTCGACCAGTGAGCATGGACATCGGTGGGACGGTACTGCCGTCGACGCCCCGTAAGTTCGGTACCGGTCACCGTGTCGCCGACCCGGATATCGGCCAGCGGTTTCAGCCGCCCGTCGCTCATCAGGATGGGAGTGTCGCCCGCTAGGCAGTACACGCACGCGTGACTGCACCCTCGGTACGGGTTAATCGTCCAGCGGAACGGTAGTCGCGACGCCTCCGGCACCCGGTTGAGCACACTACGAGCGCGGACCTCGTGAAAAGTGACGCCCGCGAACTCCGGCGTGCGTACCGTCCGGACAAGTCCCGGTATGCGAGCCAGGCCCGGCAGCGCGCCCTCGTCATGCGCGTCCAGTGCTTGAGCTTGCCATCGCACACCTTATTCGAACATACGTCTGCCCACGATCGCAAGTGTGCATGCGGTGATCGCCATGAACGATCAAGACAGGCGCTCGGCCAGCTGCTTGACCAGCTTCTCCAGCGCCACTGCGGACTGCACTCCCGATGCGAGTTCCTTCACCTGCGCCACGCCCTCGGCAAGATCCCGGTCACCCGCAACGACCGCGTACACGGCTCCGCTGCGGTCGGCGGCCTTCATCGCGCCCTTCAACCCCCGGCCTCCGGTCGCGATATCGGCGGCTACGCCCGCCCGACGCAGCTCAGTGACCAGGCCGAACAGGCGACGCTCGGCCCCTTCACCCAGCGGTACGGCGAACACCGCGACCGTGGCCGGCTTGGGAACGCTCAGTCCCTCGGACTCCATGGCGAGCAGAGTGCGCTCCACGCCCAGCGCCCAGCCGACACCCGGCAGCCGCGGGCCACCGAGTGACTCGGAGAGCCCGTCGTATCGGCCGCCACCGCCGATGGCCGCCTGCGCGGCGCCAAGCCCGTCGTGGACGAACTCGAACAGCGTCCGGGTGTAGTAGTCGAGCCCGCGAACCAGCCGAGGTTCGTCGACGTACTCAATGCCCGCGTCGGCGAGAAGTTCCCCGACCCGGTCGTGGTGCGCGCGGTCGCTCGCGGATAGAAACTCGCTGATCAGTGGCGCGTCCGCCAGCGCTGCTTGCATCTCCGGCCGCTTGTCGTCCAGCACCCGCAGCGGGTTGAGTTCAACCCGGAGAGCGGTCTCGTCGTCGAGGTCGAGCGTCTGCAGGTAGTCCTGGAGCGCCGACCGGTATGCGGGACGGGACTCGTCCGAGCCGAGCGAATTGATCAGGACGCGAAATCCCGTCAGACCGAGGCTGCGGTACGCGTCCACCGCCAGGACGATCGTCTCGGCGTCCAGTGCGGGGTCCTCCGTGCCGAGCACCTCGGCACCGACCTGCGAGAAGTGCCGAAACCGGCCTTTCTGCGGGCGCTCGTACCGGTAGTACGAGCCGGAGTACCAGAGCTTCACCGGCAGCGCGCCGCGGTGCAGGTTGTTCTCGAGGACGGCGCGCAGCACCGGGGCGGTTCCCTCGGGACGCAGCGTCACGTCGTCGCCACCACGCGTGGTGAACGAGTACATCTCCTTGGTGACCACGTCGGTCGACTCACCGATGCCGCGGACGAACAGCGCCGTCTCCTCGAACGCCGGAGTCTCGATGTAGGCGTAGCCGGCCCGGCGCAACGGCGCAGCCATGGCGTCGCGGACGGCCAGCACTGCGTCGCCACGCGGCGGCACCAGGTCGAACGTCCCCTTCGGGGCGCGATATGTCGAACTCACGAACGTCCCTCGCTGTGCTCAGTGCCGCATCGGCGAGGTGAGCCCCTGAAGGTACGGGTTGCTCACCCGCTCGCGGCCGATGGTGGTCGCTGGACCGTGGCCGGGCAGGACTGAGGTGTCGTCACGCAGCGGGAGCACCTTCTCGGCAAGGCTCCGCAGCATCGCCGCGTGGTCACCGCCCGGCAGGTCGGTGCGTCCGATACTCCCTGCGAACAAGACGTCGCCGGACAGGCACAGCTCGGCGTCGTCGACCGGCAGGCGGAACATCACCGACCCCTCGGTATGGCCCGGCGCATGGTCGACCGTGATGCTCAGGCCTGCGAGCTCGACCTTCGCGCCGTCGGTCAGCGGCCGAACGTCGTCGGGCTCCGACCACTCGGCCGCGCGGCCGAACTGCAATTCGAGCATCGCCACCAGGATGGGGTCGAGTGTGGCAATCGGGTCAACCAGCCGGTAGCGGTCGTCGCCGTGGACGTACGCCGCCACGCCGCGGGCGCCGCAGACGGGCGTCACGGAATAGACGTGGTCGAGGTGCCCGTGGGTCAGCAGCACGGCCTCCGGCTTAAGCCGGTGTTCGCGGAGAACCTCGTCCAGCCGGTCGAGCACGCCGATGCCCGGATCGACGATGACGCACTCCTGCCCCGCGTCGGGCGCCAGGACGTAGCAGTTCGTCCCGAACGCCGCAGCTGGAAATCCGACCGTGAGCACTGCGTCAGCCTATCGACGCGGGTCGCAATGAGTCGAACTCGTTACGTAACGCACGGCTTCCACTGCCTAGACTGTCCGAACCCGGGAGGTAAGCCAGCTTGCCCGGGTTACGGGAGGGAACGAAGGAGTATCGGTGGCGAGCACCAAAGAGCGTCGTCGTCGCCAGCTCGCGCGCGAGAGGTATGAGCGGCAGCAGGCTCGCAAGGCCGCGGTCGCCCGGCGGCGGATGATCCTGGCCATCGTCGGTGCCGTGGTACTGGTGGGAGGGCTCGTGTTCGCCCTCGGCGCCTGGTGGCTGCCGGACGACGACGCTGAACCGTCGGCTACCGAGGGCACCTGCGTGTACACCGAGACCGAGCCGGTCGAAGGCGTCGGCCTGCCGCCGGCAGAGCCAGTGGCCGCCACGACCGCGACAGTGACTCTGAACGGCTCGCCCGTCGCCATTGAACTGCTCGCCGACGAAGCTCCGTGCACGGTCAACTCGCTCGTCCACCTCGCCGGCGCGGGCTACTTCGACGACACCACCTGCCACCGCTTGACGACGTCCGACTCGCTTCGGGTGCTCCAATGTGGCGACCCCACTGCAACTAGCAGCGGCGGACCTGGTTACGAGTTCGGCCTCGAGAACGTCGACGGCGCGACGTACGAGGCAGGCACCGTTGCGATGGCGCGCCCCCAAGGCGAACCCGACTCGAACGGCAGCCAGTTCTTCCTGGTCTACGGCGACTCCGAGCTCCCGCCGGAGTACACCGTTTTCGGCCGCATCACTGAAGGGCTCGACGTGCTGACCGAGATCGCCGAGGCTGGGACTGAGGACGGCTCGACCGACGGCACGCCCGCCGAGCCGGTGACCATCGACAGCGTCGTCACCGAGCCATGAGCCACGCGGAAAGAGGAACGACTGTGACCGAGACCTCAGGCACTCGCGGGACTCCCGAGGAGCCGGACCAGGCGCCACAGTCTCCGGCCACGGTGGCCGAGAACACCTGGGGCCGGGTCGACGAGAACGGGGACGTCTACGTCCGCACCTCCGCCGGAGAGCGCCATATCGGCTCGTGGCAGGTCGGACAGCCCGAGCAGGCGTTGGCATTCTTCGCGCGCAAGTACGACGACCTGGTGGTCCAGGTCGACCTGCTCGAGCAGCGGCTGGAGTCCGGTGTCGCCGCTCCCGACGAGACGCAGGCCGCCGTGGTCAAGCTGCGCGACGCGCTGGCCGAGCCGCACGCGGTTGGCGACCTCGATGCGCTGAGGCGCCGCCTCGAACGAGTCGAGCAGCGGATCGAGGAGCGCCGTGCCGAGCGCCGGGCTGCCCGCGCCCGCGCGCTGGACGAGGCCCGCGAACGCAAGGAGCAGGTCGCGGCCGAGGCCGAGCGGATCTCGCAGGGCGACGACTGGCGCAACGGGGCCGACCGCCTCCGCGCCCTGCTGGACGAGTGGAAGTCGCTCCCCCGGCTCGACCGCGCCACCGACGACGCGCTCTGGCGGCGGTTTTCCACCGCCCGCACCCACTACACCCGGCGCCGGAAAGCACACTTCGCCGAACTGGCCGAACGCCGCGAGGAAGCCAGGGTGATCAAGGAGCGGCTGGTCAAGGAGGCCGAGGAACTCGCCACCTCGACCGATTGGGGACCCACGTCCCGCCGGTACCGCGAGCTGATGTCGCAGTGGAAAGCCGCCGGGCCGGCCCCCAAGGCAGTCGACGACGCCCTGTGGAAGCTGTTCCGCGGTGCCCAAGACACGTTCTTCGGGGCCCGGTCCGAGACGTTCGCCAAGCGCGACTCGGAGCAGCAGGCGAACCTCCAGGCCAAGGAAGCCCTGCTGACCGAGGCCGAGGCGCTGCTGCCGGTGACCGACTGGAAGGCGGCTCGCGCAGCGCTACGGTCGATCCAGGAGCGCTGGGAAGCGGCCGGCCACGTCCCCCGGGACGCCATGCGGTCGATCGAGGCCCGCCTGCGCCGGGTCGAGGACGCCGTCCGCGAGGCCGAGGAGTCCGAGTGGCAGCGCACCAACCCGGAGGCTCGCGCCCGTGCCGAGGCGACCGTCAACCAACTGCGGGAGTCGATTGCCGAGCTCGAGCAGCAGGTCGAGAAGGCTCGCGCGGCCGGCAACGAACGCCAGCTGTCCGAGGCAGAAGAAGCCCTGACGGCTCGCCGCGCCTGGTTGGAGCAAGCCGAGCGCGCCCTCAACGAGTTCCGCTAAATGACCACGTTAAGTGGGTAATCCCCACGTATACGTCGCTTGCAGGCGTCGCAAACGTCGGGAAGTCCTCGTAGAGGCAGCGCCTCGCGATGACCGTCAGTTGGAGCCGTTGCGTGTGCTGGTCAGCCGGTAAGCGTCGAACACGCCCTCGACACCACGGACAGCTCGCAGCACGGCGCCGAGGTGCTTGGGGTCGGCCATCTCGAACGTGAACCGGCTCTTGGCAATCCGGTCAGAGCCGGTCGACACGGTGGCCGACAGGATGTTCACGTGCTGATCCGACAGCACACGCGTGATGTCCGACAGCAGCCGCGCCCGGTCGAGCGCCTCCACCTGCATGGCCACGAGGAACATGCTGTTCGCGCTCGGCGCCCACTCGACGTCGACCATCCGCCCATGGTCGCGGCGCAACGCGTCGACGTTGACGCAGTCCTCGCGGTGCACCGACACGCC
>JASLBX010000438.1 GCA_030146385.1 Jiangellaceae bacterium
CGAGAACGTGATGTTCGGGGCACGCCGGCGGACCCGAGTGAGCGCGTCCCGGACGATTTCCGCGAGATCGACACTCTGCCGGTCGGCGTGCGGCGCGTCCTCGCGGGACAGCTCCATCAGGTCCGTGACGAGCGCGGACAGCTCGGCGATCTGCGCGCGGACGTCATCGATCAGCTCGGCCCGCTCCGCGCCGTCGAGACCGCCCTCGCGGTCGCTCTGCGCCAGCAGGTCGAGGTTTGTTCGGAGGCTGGTGAGGGGGGTGCGCAGCTCATGACCGGCGTCGGCCACCAGCCGGCGCTGCCGGGTTCTGGCCTCTTCCAGCGCGGCGAGCATGGCGTTGAACGCGTGCGCCAAGCGGGCGATCTCGTCCTCGCCCTCGACCTCGATCGGGTCGAGCTCCCCGGTCGCGGCCACGTGCTCGGCGGCCCTCGTCAGGCGCTCCACCGGACGCAGGCCCGCCCGGGCGATCGACGCTCCGGCCCAGGCTGCGAGGCCAATGCCGGCACCGCCGGCGACCACCGAAACGAGCCCCAGCTGATCGAGAACCCGGTCAACGGTCTCGGTGGGCTGGCCCAGCACCAGGGCGACGCCTCGTCCTGCCGGCACGGCCACCACCCGGTACGACATCCCGTCGAGGCTGGCTGTCCGGATGCTCTGCAGGGATTCGCCGCGAGCCACCGCGAGCTCGGGAAGCCCGAGTGGTGGCGCGCTGGCCTGCTGCTCGACCGACTCGAACTCACCGGCCGCGCCGAGCCGGGCGATCCTGATGTCACCGGCTAGGAACGCCTCAGGCGGGATCCTGGTCAGCACCCCTGCATCGACCAGCCCCAGTTGCGCCGCCTGGTGGGCTCGGTTGAGCAGATTCTCGTCCACGCTCTGATTCAGCTGCACCCGGACGGTTGCGTAGGCTGCGACCGCGGTGATCAGTACGGCTAGACCCACGCCCAAAGCGGCGAGTACGCCGACCCGCCGGCGTAGGGGCATCCGCCGGACACCTTCACGGACCCGCTCAACGGGAGCCCGGTCGACCAACTCCCTGAGCTTGCTCACGGTGGCGTCTCCCGGGCGACGTACCCGACGCCGCGGACCGTGTGGATGAGCCGCGGCTCGCCTTCAGCTTCGGTCTTGCGCCGCAGGTAGCCGACATACACCTCGAGGGAGTTCGCGGTCGTAGGGAAGTCGTAGCCCCAGACCTCCTCGAGGATGCGTTCGCGGGTCAGAACCTGCCGGGGGTGGCGCAGCAGCAACTCGAGCAGGTTGAACTCGGTGCGGGTGAGGCGCACGCGTCGGTCGCCGCGGTAGACCTCCCGCGTCGCAGGATCGAGGGACAGGTCGGCCAGCTGCAGAGTCTTTGCCGCGGGTCCGCTCGTGGCGGTGCGACGCAGCATCGCCCGCAGCCGCGCCAGGAGCTCTTCGAGCGCGAACGGCTTGGGCAGGTAGTCGTCGGCTCCGGCGTCCAGACCAGCTACCCGGTCGGAGACCTCGTCGCGAGCGGTGAGCATGAGTACCGGCACGTCGTCGCCAGCGGCGCGGAGGGCGCGGCACGTCGCCAGGCCGTCGAGCTTTGGCATCATCACATCGAGGATGACCGCGTCGGGCCGGCGGGCCGTGATCGAGCGCAGCGCATCTTCGCCGTCGGCCGCCAGCTCGACGTCATAGCCGTTGAACGCCAGCGACCGGCGGAGCGAATCCCGCACGGCGGGTTCGTCGTCCACGACGAGTACCTGCATGACGCTCAGTCTGCCTGGCGTACCTGAGAGCCAACTAAAGAATCCACGCTTGGTGCAACGGAAGCGCTAGCCGGCCTCAGGGGACAGAGCCGGGTCGTCGTCCGGAAAGGTGCGTACCGGTCCTGGGCCCGTGCCTGCGGTCTCGAAGCGGACGGTGACCCGCCCGAGCCCAGCGCCCCACACCCAGCCGGGGCCGTACTTGCGGTGCCGGACGTCCATCCCCGCGATCCAGCGCCGGGACGCGTGGACCACCTCCGCGGGATCGCGGCTCACCGGCCCGGCCTTGTCCGCAGCAGCGGATACCCCGCCGTCGGCTGGCGATGCGGGCTCGTCCCGCGTGTCGGCGCCCTCGAGCAGGCTGACCTGATCGGCGAACAGGTCCTCCTGAACCCAGTCGGCCAGACCCGCCAGGCCCACGCCGAGCAGCCGGATCCCGCCAGTCGTGTCGATCTCGTCGAGCAGGCGCGCAGCCACCCGCCCGACCACACGTTCGTCATCGGTCGGCCCAGGAAGGGTCGCCGAACGGGACATGGTGGTGAAGTCGTGCAGCCGGACCTTCAGGGTCACCGTGCGGCCGGACTGGCCGGCTTTCCTCAACCGCCCGGTGACCTTGGTCGCCATCCGGCCGATCAAGGCGACGAGCAGGGCACGGTCGGTGATGTCCTGGTCGAACGTGTCCTCGATGCTCACCGACTTCGACTCGCGCTCCGCCGAGACCGGACGGTCGTCCTGCACCCGGGCCAGCCGGTACAGCGAACGCCCGTGCGCCTCGCCCAGCAGGCCGACGA
>JASLBX010000440.1 GCA_030146385.1 Jiangellaceae bacterium
TGGCTGGGTTTCTGACGCCCCTAGCTTGCGTCGAGCGGGGGAGGTCCCGCATGCATGTCATCTGTTGAAGTGCCGACAAGCCTGCTGAACGTGATCATTCGAGGCCGTACCACCCGCACGCGCCTAGTACGGCATGCTCAGACCTGCTGAACGTGATCAACCGTCGCATTGTCAGAATGTCTTGACATATGATGGCGGGACGACGCGTCGAGAGGCCGGTGTTGCGGGTGAGCTCGTTCGAAGTGCTGACCATGGGGCGGATCAGCGTGGACGTCTATCCGGACCAGGTTGGAGTGGGGCTCGAGGACGTCACCAGCTTCGGCAGGTACCTCGGCGGCAGCTCCACCAATGTGGCCGTAGCGGCGGCCCGGCACGGCCGGTCGGCGGCGACGATCACGCGCACCGGAGATGATCCGTTCGGCCGGTTCCTGCGCCGCGCGCTGCGGGACTTCGACGTGGACGACCGGTTCGTGCGTTCGGTCACCGGCCTCAAGACGCCCGTGACGTTCTGCGAGATCTTTCCGCCCGACGACTTTCCCCTCTACTTCTACGGCCGCGAGCCGATGGCGCCCGACCTGCAGATCCGCGCCGACGAGCTTGACTATGATGCGATCCGCTCGGCTGGCGTCTTCTGGGTCACGCTGACCGGCCTGTGCCAGGAACCGAGCCGCACCGCGACCCTGTCCGCACTCCAAGCGCGCGGCCGCGACGACATCACCGTCCTCGACCTGGACTACCGCCCCATGTTCTGGGAGTCCCGCGAAGCCGCCGGCGAGCAGGCCCGCAGAGCGCTCAAGCTGGTCACGGTCGCCGTCGGCAACCTCGACGAGTGCGAGACCGCCGTCAAGGTCCGAGATCCGGATGAGGCCGCGGACGCGCTGCGAGACCTGGGTATCGATACGGCCGTCGTCAAACGGGGACCCGACGGTGTGCTGGCCGTCGACTCCACCGGCCGGTACGCCGTCCCGCCCACCCCCGTCGACGTCGTCAACGGCCTCGGTGCAGGTGACGGGTTCGGCGGCGCGCTCTGCCACGGGAGGCTCGCCGGCTGGGACCTCGATCGCACGATCCGGTTCGCCAACGCGGCCGGCGCCATCGTGGCGTCCAGACTCTCCTGCTCGGACGCGATGCCCACCACAGAAGAAGTGACCGCCCTGATGGAAGAGCGCGCCCATGCCAACTGAACGACTGCGTACTCTTGTCGAGACGAGGGTCAACCGTCCGGACGCGGTAGCCGAGGCCGCCGCGCGGCGCGCCCGGCCGGACGGCCTGCTCGGCCCGTCGGGCAAGCTCATGGTGATCGCCGCCGACCACCCGGCTCGCGGCGTGTTCCGCGCCGGCAATGATCCGACGGCTATGGCCGACCGCGCCGACCTGCTCGAACGGCTGATCGTGGCGCTCGACCGTCCCGGTGTGAACGGAGTCCTGGGCACTGCGGACGTCCTCGAAGACCTGTTGCTGCTCGGCGCCCTGGACGGCAAGGTGGTGGTCGGGTCGATGAACAGGGGAGGCCTGGCGGGGACCAGCTTCGAGCTGGATGACCGGTTCACCGGATACGACGCCGCGTCGATCGAGGCGATGGGGTTCGAGATGGGCAAGATGCTGCTGCGCATCGACCCCGAAGACCCCTCCACCGTGCAAACCCTCGAGTCGTGCGCCCACGCGGTGTCCGACCTTGCCGCGCGCCGGAAGATCGCGATGGTCGAGCCGTTCATGTCGCACCGGGTGGGTGGGCGAGTGCGCAACGACCTGTCCACGGAGGCGGTGGTCCGTTCGGTCACGGTGGCGGCCGGGCTCGGGACGACGTCCGCCTACACCTGGCTCAAGCTTCCGGTCGTCGACGACGATCCGGCCGGCATGGAGCGGGTGCTGGCCGCATCGACGCTGCCTACGGTGCTGCTCGGTGGCGAGGTGCCGGACGATCCCGATGCCGCGTTCGCAAACTGGGAGAAGGTGCTGCGGCTCCCCACGGCGATGGGCCTGGTCGTCGGCCGGACCCTGCTGTACCCGCCGGACGGGGACGTGGCCGCAGCGGTCGATACGGCGGTGAGCCTGCTATGAGTGCCGTCAGCGATTTCCACTTCCCAGCCGGGACGACGGGCCGCGAGCCGTATGCCGTCGAACTCGGCGTGCACACCGGCTGCCGCTGGACGTCCCTGCGCGTGGTGGAACTGCCGGCGGAGGCCTCCCTGAGGTTCGGCACCGGCGACGAGGAGATGTTCGTCCTGCCGCTGGCCGGATCGTTTGAGGTGAGCTGCGATGGCGAGCGGTTCGAGCTGCGCGGGCGTCCCGACGTGTTCAGCGCCGCCACCGACACCGTGTACATCCCGCGGGACGCTCAAATCGAGGTGACCGCAAAGGCCGGTGGGCGGTTTGCGCTCCCGGCGGCGCCGTGCACAAATAAACTGGAAGCCCGCTACCGCCCGGCGGCGGACGTCCCCGTCGAGATCCGTGGCGGCGGCAACGCCACTCGGCAGGTGCGCAACTTCGGGGCGGCCGACACCTTCGAGGCCGACCGGCTGATCGCGGTCGAGGTCATCACGCCGGCCGGCAACTGGTCGTCCTACCCGCCGCACAAGCACGACCAGGACATCCCGGGCGAGGAGGCCGAGCTCGAGGAGATCTACTACTTCGAGATCAGCGGCGAGCGCGGGTTCGGGTTCCACCGGGTCTACGGGACACCGGAGCGGCCGATCGACGTGCTGGCCGAGGTGCGGAACGGCGACGTCGTGCTCGTGCCGCACGGATGGCACGGCCCGTCCGTGGCCGCGCCGGGGTACGGCATGTACTACCTGAACGTCATGGCCGGCCCGGGAGAACAGCGCGAGTGGCTGATCCGCGACGATCCCGACCACGCCTGGGTCCGCACCGAATGGACTTCGAAATGATCACGTAAAGAGGGGATTCCCTGCGTAAACCAGGCTTGCAAGCATGGCAAAGGCCGGGAAAGCCGAGTAAGGAGCGAACCACATGGCCCAGACCATACGGCTGACAGTCGGCCAGGCGATCGTCCGCTTCCTGCAGCAGCAGTACACCGAGCGCGACGGCATCGAGCACCGGTTCATCGAGGGCTGCTTCGGCATCTTCGGGCACGGCAACGTGGCCGGGCTCGGGGAGGCATTGCTCGAAGCCGAACTTGACGATCCGGCAGAGCTCCGCTACTACCAGGGACGCAACGAGCAGTCCATGGTCCACGCCGCGGCCGCGTTCGCCCGGGTCCGCAACCGGATGTCCGCGCTGGCCTGCACGTCCTCGATCGGCCCAGGCGCCACCAACATGGTCACCGGCGCCGCGCTCGCCACGATCAACCGGTTGCCCGTCCTGCTACTGCCCGGCGACGTCTTCGCGACCCGGGTTGCCAACCCCGTGCTCCAGGAGTTGGAGAGCCCGTCCGGCTACGACGTGTCGGTCAACGACGCGTTCCGGCCCGTTTCGCGGTTCTTCGATCGGGTCTGGCGGCCGGAGCAGCTGCCGTCAGCCCTGCTCGGCGCGATGCGGGTCCTCACCGACCCCGCCGAGACCGGTGCCGCGACGATCGCGCTGCCGCAGGACGTCCAGGCCGAGGCCTACGACTGGCCCACTGCACTCTTCGAGCGCCGCATTTGGCACGTCCCGCGTCCCACCGCCGACCCCGCCGCCCTGGCCCGGGCCGCGGCGGCCGTGCGTTCAGCCGAACGTCCCCTGATCGTCGCCGGCGGAGGGGTCAAGTACAGCGAGGCCTCGGAGGCGCTCCGCGCGTTCGCCGAAGCCACCGGCATCCCGGTTGCCGAGACGCAGGCTGGAAAGGGGTCGCTCCCGTACGACCATCCCCTGGCGCTCGGCGCGGTCGGAAGCACCGGGACGTCCGCCGCCAACCGGATCGCGGCTGAAGCCGACGTCGTCATCGGAGTCGGCACCCGCTACAGCGACTTCACCACGGCGTCGCGGACGGCCTTCCGCCACCCGGACGTCCGGTTCGTCAACATCAACATCGCGGCCTTCGACGCGGCCAAGCACGCGGGCATCAGCGTGGTCGCGGACGCACGGGCGGCCATCACCGCGCTGGCCGCCGAACTGGCCGGCTACGGGACGCCCACCGCGTACCGGCAGCTCGTCCGCGACCTTGCCGCCGAATGGGACGACACCGTGGAGCGGGCCTACACCCTCGGGCACGAACCAAAGCCGGCGCAGTCCGAAGTGATCGGCGTGGTCAACGACGTCTCCGGCCCCCGCGACATCGTGCTCTGCGCCGCCGGGTCGATGCCCGGAGAACTCCACAAGCTGTGGCGGACTCGCGACCCGCTCGGCTACCACGTGGAGTACGGCTATTCGTGCATGGGCTACGAGATCGCCGGTGGTCTCGGCGCCAAGCTCGGCGCGCCGGACCGGGACGTCTACGTCATGGTCGGCGACGGGTCGTACCTGATGATGGCGACCGAACTGGTCACCGCCGTCGCCGAGGGCATCAAGCTGATTGTGGTTCTGGTCGACAACCGCGGGTTCGCCTCCATCGGCTCGCTGTCGGAATCGGTCGGCGCCCAACGGTTCGGGACGGCGTACCGGGCCCGCAACCCGCACACCGGACGGCTGGACGGCGACGTCCTGCCCGTCGACCTCGCGGCGAACGCCGAAAGCCTTGGTGCGGAGGTCCGCCGCGCGAGTGACATCAAGGAGTTGCGGGACGCGCTGGACGAGGCCAGAACGGCAGACGGGCCCTTCCTGGTGTGCATCGAAACCGACCCGCGGATCTCCGCACCGGACAGCGAGTCTTGGTGGGACGTCCCGGTGGCCGAGGTCTCCGCACTAGAGTCGACGCGGGACGCGCTGCGCACTTACCAGGACGGCAAGGCTGCCCAACGTCCGTACCTGTGATCATCGGCCAGTTCCCGCGGCTCTCCCAGAGCCGGTCATCGACTGCTTCCCGTCCTTCGCCGAGGCCGTCGCATTCGCAACGAACGGCGAGATCAACGCCAGCACACCGGACGAGCTCGAGCGCGCGGTCGAGTCGCGCGAGTCAACGATGGCCACGTCCGCGTCGGTCGTGCTCGGTTACGAGTACAAGGGCGGTAGCTACAGTGGCGGCAGCCTCGTCCTGTACGGCACGAGCGGTTCCGGGTGCGGCAGCGGCTCGACCTACGGGTTCTCCAGCATGCCGTCGGGATGGAGCAACGTCATCAGCTCCGCCAAGGTCTTCGCCAGCTGCTGGAGCGTCCATTACGACTACACCGGTTACTCGGGTGACCGCCGTACGTGCACCGGTTCGTGCTCCTCGCTGGGGACGATGAACAACCGGACGTCGTCCATCCTGTTCCGGCCACGCGGCTAGTGCTGCTCAAGCCGTAGCGGTAGGCCGAGCTCACCGCAGGTGGCAGGCTTGCCGGGAACGACCGCGGCCGATCCATCCGGCATGACACAGACGGTGAGTTCGGCCGGGACGGACGCACGACCGGCCGGGTCCGGGTCCGGCAGTGGTGCACCAATCTCAGCCGACGGGTCGAGGATGCCCAGCTGCCAGGCCTGATTGCAGGCCGCCCGGGCTTCCACGAGCGATACTGGCCCGTCCTCGCCCGCTGCCGCGACTGCTGTCCCTGGATAGTTCCCCTGCGAGTCGAGTTCCGCGCGTGCGAAGCAGTGGACGAGACTGGTGTCGCTGACCGGCTGCTGGGTCAGGACGATCGCCGCCGCGGTTCCGCCGGCGAGCGCAATGGCCGCTCCGACCCCGGTCGCGATCGGGAGCCGAG